>JAHQVL010000361.1 GCA_019634345.1 Rhodothermaceae bacterium | reverse complement strand
CTGTTGGTTTTGACTTCGAAAAGATGGCCGGTATGCAAGGGACCTCTCTGTTCTTTCACGGCCAATACCAACAGGGTAATGGGATCTCTAGGCTGGCCGGCGATTGGCAGGGCATTAGTAATGTGGAAGCACCGGATGCCGTGCGGCTTTTCCAGGCATGGGTCGAGCAAACACTATTCTCTGGTCATGGCTCGATACTCCTGGGATTGTATAACTTGAACACGGAGTTTTACGCTCTCAACGCAACCGGTCTCTTTGTAAATAACGGTTTTGGTATAGGAGGAGAGTTTGGACGATCAGGAAGAAACGGGCCTTCGATCGCTCCAGTCACTTCCCTTGCACTCCGTTTTGCTGTTCAAACACCTCACAATAACTACTTTATGCTTGGTGTGCTCGATGGCGTACCCGGCGACCCCGAAGATATAACCCGCACCCACATCAGTTTGAGTACCAATGATGGTGCACTGGTTAATGCTGAAGGGGGGTATAAAATTGGAGACTATCTGGCTCCTGGATCTCAGTACTTGAAGGTCGGAGTAGGATACTGGATGTATACGGCGCCGCAGGATGAAATAGTGAATACAGATGAAAGGGGCGTTCCTTCAACGAGCAAGGGCAACCGCGGATGGTACGTATTAATGGAAAGTACCGTGTTTAACGAAAGCCAAAACACGTCCGATGGGCTTACGCTTTATGGGCGAATGGGAGCTTCCGATAAAACCTACAACGATATCGGTTTTTCCTGGTCTGCTGGCCTCGTGTATAACGGATTGATTCCGGGGCGGTCGAGCGATGCTGTAGGGTTGGCTATTACTTCAATTTACGCAGGAGGAGATTTCCAGAATGCAGCCAGCATTAGTGGACTCCAACTCCAGACTGCTGAAAGCGTGATCGAGTTTACATACAAGCTTTCAGTTGCTAAATGGCTCACGATTCAACCGGATCTTCAATACGTGATCAATCCTGGTTTAGGTTTACAAGCCGACAAAACCCTGGCCGCTGGAGGCCGGGTTATGATTGGATTCTAGACTCATTTGGGATTCAAATGAGTCTGTTTCGGGTTTGCATGGAAATATAAATCGATTGGTTGGTACTCTTGAATACAGGTAGGTGCTCGCTTAACTTGCCTTTCTTGATTCCATCAAACCAATCGTGGACCATGACTAAATCGATTCTTTTCTGCGCAATCGCGTTGTTTGTTCAATTCAGCGCTGCGGCTCAGCATCCTCCATTCACCAACATGGATGTGTTTGACCTGGAATGGGTTAGCGATCCTCAGATTTCACCCGATGGGCAACGGGTTGTCTATGTACGTGGTGGTATGGATATCATGAAGGACCGGCGGACGGGGCACGTCTGGATGATCAATGCAGATGGAACGGGGCACATGAAACTGACGCAGCATGAGTCCAATGAATCGTCGCCTCGCTGGTCCCCGGATGGATCTCGTGTTGCGCTTGTGACCTCTGCAGGGGAAGGTGCTGAGATTTATGTCTATTGGTTAGACGAAGGCCGTTCCGCCAAGATTACCCAGTTAGAACGCTCACCAAGAGGTATTGCCTGGTCGCCAGACGGGACGCAGTTGGCATTTTCGATGCATGTCCCCGAGGATCCCCCTTCGATAGTCAAACCACCCAAAAAACCAAAAGGAGCCGAATGGGCCCCTCATCCTAGAGTGGAGACCCGGGTAAAACACGAAGCAGACGGAAGCGGGTACATGGAGCCGGGGTACGCACATTTGTTTGTGGTACCGGCTGAGGGTGGCCGAGCCCGGCAAATTACGTCGGGTAACTACCAGCATAGAGCGGGACCCCAGTGGACGCCAGATGGAAAGAACCTGGTTTTTGAAAGCAATCGCAGTGAAGATTGGGAATATGACTTTAGAAATTCAGAAGTCTACACCGTAGATCTTGAATCTGGCGAGACGACGGCGTTGACCTCTCGCAATGGTCCGGATAGAAGTCCGGCAGTATCCCCTGATGGCCGGCATATCGCCTATGTAGGGTTCGAAGACAAGATGCAAACCTACCAGGTATCCCGCCTGTATGTGATGAATGCAGATGGGAGTGGAAAGAGAGAGATTGAGACGGACCTGGATCGGAGTGTGTCGAACCCTGTTTGGTCCAGTGATGGGAACGGCATCTATTTCTTGTACGATGATAAGGGCAATACCAAGATTGGGTACTCCACTCTGCAAGGAAACGTGAATACGCTTGCACATAATCTTGGTGGCGCTAGTATCGGCCGGCCTTATGGAGGCGGTCAGTATAGTGTCTCTGATAACGGGGTGCTTGCGTTTAATCATACGACCCCCGCCCATCCGGCAGAACTGGCGGTTCTCAATACCAGAGGAGGGTCAGTGGAATCGATTACGGCATTAAATGCGGATCTTTTGGATTACCGCACACTCGGTGACGTAGACGAGGTATGGTGGAATTCCTCGTATGATGACCGGGAGATTCAGGGGTGGATTGTAAAGCCGCCTGATTTTGATCCAGACAAGACGTACCCATTACTCGTTGAAATCCACGGCGGTCCTATCTCAAACTATGGAGACCGGTTTTCGCCAGAGATGCAACTCTTTGCTACTGCCGGCTTTGTGGTGTTTTATCCTAATCCGAGGGGAAGTACCAGTTATGGAGAGGAGTTTGGTAACCTGCTCTACCACAAGTACCCCGGAAATGACTATGACGACATCATGTCGGGCGTGGATGCGTTGTTAGAAGAAGGGTATGTCTCGGAAGATAGTCTGTATGTAACCGGCGGGAGTGCCGGCGGGATCATGGCAGCCTGGATGGTTGGGAAAAACAATCGATTTAGAGCCGCTGCAGTGATCAAGCCCGTGATGAACTGGATGAGTAAAACGCTGGTAGCGGATAACTATTATGGATACGCCTATTCACGATATCCTGGACAACCCTGGGAGAATCCTGAAGAGTATCTGAAATACTCTCCCGTTTCTCTAGTGGGCAACATCCAAACCCCCACTCTCGTCATGGTCGGTCTGGAAGATCTCCGCACTCCGCCCTCAGAAGCAAGGCAGCTTTATCATGCTCTTAAACTTCGCAAAATAGACACGGCGTTGGTACAGGTATGGGGAGCATCCCACTTTATCGCTAACCGGCCCAGCCAATTGATCACTAAGATCGACCACATAGTGGCCTGGTTTGAGAAGTATAGATAAAAACAATCGTGATGATTGTTTTTATGTTTCGGGTTTATTGCTCCGCAATCAGTTAGATGGGCATACCCATCTGCGTGTCGGGTTTTGCGTTTCTCTGAACGGAAACTCGGAATTGCTTGAATGCGGGCTACATCGAGAAGATAATGCGCACTCCTTTTTTGGTACTCCTTATTGTTGCAGGTTGTCTGATGATGACGGGCTGCGAAACACCCCCTTCCTTGCCCACTGAGGACGTACTTGAACACGTCGACTTGTTCATCGGGACAGGAGGACATGGGCATACATTTCCTGGGCCTGTTATGCCGCATGGGATGGTGCAGCTAAGTCCAGACACGCGCCTGCCAGGGTGGGATGCGTCGAGCGGATACCACTATTCGGACTCGACCATCTATGGGTTTTCGCATACACATCTCAGTGGAACCGGTATTGGCGACATGGGGGATATCTTGTTTCTGCCATTTACTGGGGCCATTGAAGATACCTTGATCGCAGCGTTCAGTAAAGCCAATGAATTTGCAGAGGTTGGGCGGTACCAGGTTCGATTCGATAATTTCGATGTAAGTGCAGAACTGACTGTGACGCATCGCGCCGGCATTCATCGATATACCTATGATGAGGCTGCAGACAAAAAGCTGCTCCTTGATCTCGGGCACATCCTACAAGCGAATTGGGGCCATCGCAGCCTGGAAGGGTGGATCGAGTTCATCGACGACCAAACGATCCGGGGCTACCGTAAATCGTCTGGGTGGGCGTATAATCATCCAATCTATTTTTATGTGCAGTTCTCTGAGCCTTTTCAGGTTGAAAAAGCGGCTGATGGCTTGAATGAAGTATCGGGGTATCGGGTGGAAGGGGCCCACCTCAAAACATGGCTATCCTTTGAGGACGCCTCATCCAATGAGGTCATGATAAAGGTGGGTATTTCATCTGTAAGTGCAGAAGGGGCCCAGATGAACCTGGAAGCTGAGGCAGGCAGCTGGGATTTTGAGATGTATGTAGACGATGCGCAGCAGGCATGGCGGAAAGCATTGTCTCAGATCTCGATTAAGGGGATAGATGAATCCGTGGCAACGAACTTTTACACAGGACTTTATCACACCCGTATTGCGCCTATGGTAGCTCAGGACTCAGACGGGCATTATGTGGGGATGGATAAAGAAATCCATCAGGCGCCAATGGGCTATGTCAACTACACGGTCTTTTCATTATGGGACACCTATCGGGCATTGCACCCTTTGATGACGATCATTGATGAAGAGAAAACGGCCCTGTGGACGCAAGGCCTCATCAAGAAATACGAAGAAGGAGGATTGCTACCTAAATGGCCCCTGGCATCAAACTATACAGGGACGATGATTGGATATCCGGCAGTGTCCGTCCTGGCGGATGCAATGGTTAAGGGATTATTGGATATGGATGTTAATAAGGTATTAGAGGCAGCCGTTGCAGGTTCTAAGTACACCCCTGAAATTGCTGCTCGGCATGCTGAGCCAAGGGTAAGCCGGGTAGCTCCCATCCATTCCAAATATGTAGCAGAACTAGGGTTCATTCCTGCGGATTCAGTCAGCGGATCGGTTTCCTATGGATTGGAGAATGCCTATTACGACTGGTGCATATCTGTCATCGCTCGCATTGCTGGAAATGACGAAGTGGCTGATATATATGAACGCCGCGCGGGGTTGTATAAAGAATACTTTGACCAGGAAAGCGGGTTCATGCGGGCCAAAATGGGTGACGGGTCCTGGCGAGAGCCCTTTAATCCATACTACTCCGATCACGAGGACAGCGAATATATCGAAGGCAATGCCTGGCAATGGTCGTGGTCCGTCCAGCACGACCCCAAAGGATTGATTGAGCTGTTTGGAGGTAAAGAGGCCTTCGCTGCTCAACTCGATGCCTTGTTTTCTGCGAAGACGGAAATCGAAGGCGAAAATGCATCCAGCGACATCACGGGTCTCATTGGGCAGTATGCGCATGGCAACGAGCCGAGCCATCATATAGCTTATTTTTACAACGAGGTCGGCCAACCAGAAAAGATGCAACGGTTATTGGATCAAATCCTTCAGGAATTCTATCTCCCTACCCCCGACGGGATCATCGGCAACGAAGACTGCGGCCAAATGTCAGCGTGGTATGTCCTGAATGCCCTCGGCTTTTATCAAGTTACACCAGGGAAGGCAGAGTATACCATTGGAAGGCCGATGGTTCATGAGGCTGAGATCAGGCTAGAGAATGGAAACGTCTTTCGAGTAGAGGTAGAAAACAACAGCCTGGAGAATAAGCATGTCGTTTCTGCCTCGATGAATGGGTCGCCTCTCGACAGTCTTACCTTTTCTCATGAGCAGATTATTGAGGGTGGGGAGCTGCGTATTGAGATGGGGGATATACCTTAATTCTATATAGGAAGTGATGACATGAGGTAAAACTCTCAATATGGTAGTATGTCATCCAGTTAAATGGAAAATATCCCCTGAATACACCATAGCAAAACAGGATGGCTTTTAGTACATAACTACAATCTGTAGTAAACACAGCTTTATTTGGAGTTATAAGTCATTCTCT
>JAHQVL010000360.1 GCA_019634345.1 Rhodothermaceae bacterium | reverse complement strand
TCATAAAAAGGCAATGCGTTATGGGTGTCCCTTGAAGGGTCATCCGATAGCGATAGAGAAGTGGGCGATATCTTGTTTCCGATGGTAGACCAAAGAGCGGCATTATACTGATCAGCCTCTAACAAATGGCCTATCGTCTCATGTAACCAGATACTTGCGTTTCCCTGGTGTTGGGGCAACAAGGATGTAGGGGAGCCTTCGAAGACAACAGGATATGAACCTGGTTGAATCGGTAGCGCTGAGGACTGGATAGTAGCCGCATTAACGGCTTGTAAAACCAGCTGTGAGATCTGGTTCGAGGAGAAGACCCCGGACGGGTCAGTGGATAAATGTGTGGCGTTAGACTCAACAATGCCATCTTGTGAATCCATTTTTATGCGCAACCATAGGCCCCAGAAGGCCTGGGCGATGAGTGTTACCTGGCCATGAGAATCAATGATGCACGTGCGCCGAATTCGATCCTGGTATTCCAGGGAAGCCGTTCGTATCTCAGGTTCATACGAAAAGGCAGACTCGAGTATGTCGCAAAGAAATTGCTTCTTTTCATCGTCAGATAATCGGTCCAACGCAGAGAGGTTTTCCTCTCGGTATCGGGGTGTACTCAGGTTGATCTGCGTGCCGGGTATGTTTGTAACGCCAGGGAGTTCTTGTATGCAACGTATTAATGCCGGTTTATTGGGGGGGCCTTCAATCGAGTTGAATGCGTGGTTTGTAGGGCCAATAACGTGAACCCCTGTCCCATTTAGTGACGTAACGCGTTCTTTGAAGGGGGCAGAAGATGTATTAATAGAAAAGGACCTGGATTCAGTAAAAAGCGAGTGGGCGCGAGTGCTTTCGTAAAAGAGGTCTACATAGTGGTGATCAGCCAAGAACGAAGCCAGTATAGAGGGCGCGAGGGTGAGTAGTTCATCAACTTCTCCTTGAAATGCGTGGGAGGAATCCATAGGTAACCTCTTAGCCGTCAATATCCGTAGATAGAGAAGTCGTCTCTGCGCATGTAGAAATTCAAGACACAGGCCAGCATAGCTGTTTCTGTGATAAGGGCGGATCCACCGTAGGAGATGAACGGCAACGGAATCCCAATTACGGGAAGGATGCCCGTCGTCATGCCGATGTTAAAAAAGATGTGAGCCGTATAGAACGCTACAACACCAATCATAAACGTGTTGCCGAACGGATGTTTGATATGGCTTCCCAGGGTTACTAAACGGATAAGGAGAGCTCCAAATAAGAGCAAGACAAGGATGGCGCCTATGAACCCAAATTCTTCTCCAATTACACTAAAAACGAAATCTGTTGTTTGTTCTGGAACGTAAGCTCCTTGCGTTTGGGTGCCCTGTAAGAACCCTTTTCCCCAAAGCCCGCCTGATCCAATAGCTGCTTTCGATTGAACCAGGTGAAAGCCAACCGAATACCGGTATTCGGGTGCTTCCGGATTTGTAAAAGAAAGAATACGGGCTACGTGGTGGGGCTTGAGTACATAGCTCAGGGCGAATTTAATCGTTGCTATCGCGCCTATATTTGTGATCAGCCCTGCAAGTAAGATGAAGGTACTGGATTTTCTCAGAAACAGGACCACCATGAAAATGACGACAAAGGCAATCGCCACCGGTAGATATATGATGGTGAGATAGCTGGTAAGGGCAGGTGCTACTAGAATAAGAATGTGTGTCAGCGAAATACCGCTCCAGTAGAGCAGGAATGGAATTGTGCACATGTACATGAGCGCCGTACCTGCATCGTTTTGAAGTAAGATCAAAACAATCGGGATCAGTATGATCACGCACATGATAAAGGAAGAGCGAAGATCCTTTGCACCCGGCCGTTTCGAAGACAAAAACATGGATACGGCCATCAATGTACCGAGCTTTGCCATCTCTGATACTTGCAATTGGACGGAGCCTATGCGAAGCCACGACTTGGCCCCATTCACCTCTTGCCCGACCATGAGCGCGAGTACCAGTAATAGAATAGATAGACCGTATACCGGATACGCAATATTCTGGTAGAAACGAACAGGGAGCAGAAGGGCGATAACGATTCCTATTGCACAGATGACTGACCAGATCATCTGGCGATTAAAATTGCGACGCACACTATCAAGCAAAAACTCAGATGCTGTACCGTGGGTGGAACTATAAAGAGCGATCAAGCCGATGGAGACCAATCCGCACCAGATCAAAATGGTAATGTAATCGATATTACGATACCAGACTCTCATATTCCTATAATGGTTGGCTTTCCAGTTCGTTCAAGATTCTGTTAAAGAGCCACTGCCTGTTCGGGGAGTCTGAGATCTTTCCTGTCAGGTATTGTTCAGCCATCATTGTGGCAATTGGGCCGGCTTGTGTTCCTCCGAATCCGCCATTCTCTACGATGACAGCCAGGGCAATCTGAGGATTTTCTCTGGGGGCAAACATAACAAACAAGGAATGGTCATCACGGTCTCCAGGTGCCTGTGCAGTGCCTGTTTTGCCAGCACTAGAAACGTCAGGTATTTGAAAATAACGCCCCCCACCAATTTGCATGAGATTTCGCATGCTGGTTTTAACGATTGAGAAGTAGGAGGAGTCTATGGGAACTTGTTGGCTTGGAGGTATCTCGGGGTAAATAGTACTGTCAGATTCTGGATGATGAAGGTTTCGGACCAAGTGGGGCGTATGCAGTTTTCCGTTTGATGCAATGGCAGCCACATAGCGAGCAAGTTGCATAGCCGTCACCCCCATGTCCCCTTGCCCAATGCCGAGGTTCATCGAATACCCCACCGTCCACCCGCGGGGATACGTCCGGTTGTAATAGGTAGAATCGGGGATAAGACCGGGGAGTTGTTCTCCAAGATCAGATGCAATGCGATCCCCAAACCCAAACATCTTTGCATACCGATTAAACGTATTCACGTCTATTCTTCGCATGACTTCGAAGTAAAAGGTATTGCAAGAATGCAGGATGGCATTTCTGACATTGATGTTTCCGTGCACACCCAGGCACCTAAACCGGCGGCCACGACCCAGAGGATGTCCGCCTCCGCAATAAATTGTCTGATTGGGCGTGATGATCCCTTCCTGCAAAGCCATAAGTGACATAAAAGGCTTCCAGGTAGATCCCGGTGGCATCATGCTCATCGTCGCTCGGTTGAACATGTGAGAGGCTTCGCTGGACGTAAGCTCGTACCATTCCCTGGCTGTTAATGATTTAGCCAGAATTTCCGGGTCCAGGTCAGGGATGCTCAGCATGGCTAATATTTCCCCGTTGTTTGGGTCCAGTGCTACAGCAGCTCCTCTTTTGTTTACGAAGAGCGATTCGCCCAGGGCCTGTAAATCGCTATCTATCGTAAGTTGAAGATTGAATCCGCTCGAAGGCGGGATGTCTGCGCCTCCTTCTTGATATTTCCCTACCTCCATCCCGTGCACGTTAACCATGCGCAGTTCACTACCATAGGCCCCGCGCATATTCTCCTCATAGCTTTTTTCCAGGCCTGTTTTCCCAATAAGATCTCCCTGCTTATATCCTTCCTCCGCATTTCGGCTTAATTCGGTAGCTGAAATTTCCCGTGTATATCCCAGAATATGAGTGGCATGGGCATCCGTCAGGTAGCGTCTCTTTTGTTCTTCTTCATACGAGACTCCTGGTAGAGTATAAAACGTCTCCTGGATTCTACTAAACGTCCGGAAAGGCACCTCTCGAAAGGATCGGCTTGGTTGAAATGAACTCCATTCTCGTGCTTCCTGCAGTTTTTGGGATACCAGAGAATCAGGTACTTCTAGTAATTGGGCCAGGATAGGTATGTTTTTCTCGTCAAAGTACCGCGGTGTAATGGTGATGGTGTACGTAAATTCATTGTCCACCATGAGAACACCGTTGCGGTCGTAAATGGCGCCTCTGGCTGGGGTAACTCGTTTTTCGCGGACAGCCATGCTGCGTGCTTCACCAGAATATGCACTTGATTCGAGCAGTTGCAGGTGTGCCAGCCTAAACCCCAACGTTGTCAAGACGAGCAGAATAGAAACAATGATCACACGAACGCGAATCCGATTTTCTTCCATGAAAGATGCTTATTGCAAATAGAGTCTGTCTGATTTAATTCCTGGCTGGGTGGCCGATCAATTCTGGTAGAGATATCTCTCAATACCAGTGCTGAGTTAAAATGTGCCTGGATCTACAGGCAATGTGTTACTGCAGCGTTAGATGCACTAAAAATGATCATTATCCTGTACAATTTGGGTCTCAAGGAGGAAATCAAGGTATAAAAAAAACCATTGTAGTTATTGAGGCGGCATATTTATTGTGTTCTCTACCTTGTTTTTGCTCCTTCTTGCAACCTCCTTTCTCATCTTTTGTATCTAAATTAACAAGAGCTTTATATCTCTTTATATACCTGCTATCCGCTCCAGATTTTTCCAGTACCTTTGTAACGTTTTATCGACCGTTAAACTAAATGTACAAATGAAAGAATCTAAATAGCAGGTTGGAGTAGTTGTAAAGGAGATCAAACGTATATTACTATTAGATAGAATGTTTAGGGAAGAGCCGCTTTCTAGTATGCTCTTACATCTTTTCCCATTGACTTAAGATAATTATGCTACGTTCTGCTCGTGCTGCCTTATTAGTAGCGATTCTACTGTTGTTCGTTTCGCTTGGAAGTGTAGTAAATGCTCAGTATTTCGGACGGAATAAGGTTCAATATGACCAATTCGAATTCAAGGTGTTTGAGACCGAGCATTTTGAGATATACTTCTACGATGAAACGGAGGAGACTATACGGGACGTCGCTGCTATGGCGGAACGATGGTATCAGCGCCATACCCGAACTTTCCTAAGAGAGTTTCACGAGAAAAAGCCGCTGATCTTTTACGCGAACGACGCGGACTTTCATCAAACGAATGCCATTGGTGGCGCCCTTGGTGAAGGAACAGGAGGTGTGACTGAGTCTCTCAAAGAGCGCGTAGTGATGCCTCTTACTGGTATCTATAAGGAAACCGATCACGTTCTTGGTCATGAACTGGTTCACTCTTTTCAATACGATATTGGTCTTTCGACTACAGACAGCACCCGTTTTGCACTTGGGGCATTTCCTCTTTGGATTATAGAGGGAACAGCAGAATATCTCTCGGTGGGTCGAGAAGATTCTCACACTGCGATGTGGCTGAGAGATGCGGCGCTCAATGATGATCTTCCCACTGCAGAACAACTTACCAAGGAGCCCTACAAGTATTTCCCCTATCGATACGGGCAGGCATACATGGCTTACATCGGTGGTAAATATGGAGATGCTGCGGTTACCAATTTGTTTAAGCTAGGCGGAAGGACGGGGTTAGACTCCGCTTTTGTGTATGCTCTCGGAATTAAGGCAGACTCGCTTTCTCAAGAGTGGATTACTGCCGTTAAGGATTCTTACCTGCCGTTGACGGAAAATAGAACGAAGCCAACCGATGCTGGCCGAAAAGTACTCGATGATGATCTGGATGGCGGTAAGATCAATCTGGCGCCGACGGTGAGTCCTGACGGCCGGTACGTTGCATTTATTTCTGAACGGGAAATTTCTGGGATCAACTTGTTTATCGCGAATGCGGAGACAGGAGATGTTATTCAGCGCCTGAAGAACGGTCCTTTTGATTCTCATTTCGATAATATCCGTTTCATTAGCTCGGCAGGGTCGTGGTCTCCCGATGGAAAGCAATTTGCCTTCATCGTTTTTTCTGAAGGAGATAACGAGATCCAAATTTTAGATATCGATTCGGGTAAAGTTGAACGAAGAATCAATATTGCAGATGTAGGAGCGATTCATCATGTGTCCTGGTCGCCAGACGGGCAAACCATCGCGTTCTCCGGTATTCAAGGGGGCTTAAGCGATTTGTACTTGCTTGATATTTCCACTAATTCGGTACGGCAGTTGACCAAGGACCGCTATGCGGATATGCAGCCGGCGTGGTCTCCAGATGGTTCTCAGATTGTATTTATTACAGACCGTGGAGAAGGCGGCACCGATTTCGAGACGCTTAAATACGGTGAAATGCGGCTGGGCGTATTTGATCTCGAAGAGAATAAAATCGAAGTGCTGCGTCCTTTCGGCAACAAGTCTCATCACAATCCTCAGTTCTCTCCAGATGGCCGAAGCCTGTATTTCATCTCAGACCAAGATGGCTTTAAAGATATCTATCGAATGGATCTGCGCACAGACGAGGTGTTTCGGGTTACGAATCTCCAGACGGGCGTAAGTGGCATTACTGCTCTTTCTCCTGCTATGTCTGTGGCAAGCCAAAATGGCCGGCTCATGTTTACGGTGTTCGATAATGGCGAATATCCTGTGTACTCATTGGAAGCAGAGGAAGCAGAAGGCGAGCCGATGATGATGATTGCCCTTGAAGAGGGAGCTGTAGACAGTACACGCTTCACAAGCATTTTGCCACCACCGCGCAATGCGGAGGATGGTCTTGTAGGAAGTTATCTAAGCGATCCTCTTACCGGATTACCGGATAGCCCGGACTATGATATTCAAGAATATGGAGCCAAGCTTCGGCTGGATTACGTTGCACCGCCATCATTTGGTGTTTCTGTAGGTGGTCCTTTTGGCGGCGGGGCTTATGGTGGTGTTGGATTCTTCTTCAGCGATATGCTCGGAAACCATAACCTGACAGTGATCGCCCAGGCAAATGGTACGATCAAGGATATCGGTGGACAGGTATCTTATTTGAATCAGAAGAACCGATTCAATTATGGGGCCGCTGCTGGCCATATACCTATTCTTACAGGCTTTATTTCGAGAGGCACTGAATTCATTGAGGAAGATGGGGAAGTAGTAGGTGTTGTCCCAACAATCGACCAGGTATTCAGGCGTATCTATATCGATCAGGTGGACGCGATTGGTTCGTATCCGCTGTCGACAACCCGTCGCCTCGAAGTAAATGCCGGCTTTGCCCGATACGGCGAGGACATTGAAATCAGACGATTTGTTCAAAGTCCATTTGGTGGGTTGTCTAGAGGAGAGCGGATTGATCTTGATGAGTTGGAAGGGGATCCCTTGTATTTCTTCCAATTTGGAGGGGCGATGGTTGGCGATAATTCTTCATTTGGCTTTACATCTCCCATACGCGGTGGTCGATTCCGCGCTCAGGTTTCTCCTTTCCTTGGAACGGACAGTTTTGTTCGAGTAGTTGGGGACTACAGGAAATACTATCTCGCCAGTCCGTTTACTTTTGCCATTCGTGGATTGCATGTAGGTAGCTACGGAGCCCAGGAAGAGTCGAATTTAAATACCAACTTTAATTCATCGCTGAGCACAAGTATCTTTACGACCCAATATCTAGGGTATCCGAACTATTTAGGCTTCGTTCGTGGTTACAGTTTCAACTCCCTCGAAACCGAAGAATGTACCCCCTTCTTGGAGCAGGGTGCATTTGTTGAAGAGCTCACTTGTGCCGAAAGCCGCCGATTGTTCGGTTCTAGAATTGCTCTTGCCAGTGCAGAGGTTCGTATCCCACTGTTTGGTGGCGGTGGCTATGGGCTCATAAATTTCCCCTATCTACCTACTGAAATAAACCTCTTCTTCGATGCAGGGCTTGCATGGAACGAACGAGATAACTTCTTTGACCTGCTCGTTTTTGACAGGGATGGTATAGAAGAAGACGCCACCGTGTTTAGTCTTGATGGAAGAGAGCAAGTAGGAGATGTTGCGCGTCGAGTTCCAGTAATGAGTACTGGTGTTTCTACACGATTTAACCTATTTGGGTATACGATCCTTGAAGTCTACTATGCGTATCCGTTCCAACGCCCAATCAAGGGTGCGCACTTTGGCTTCCAGTTGATACCTGGTTGGTAGCAAGAAGAAATCTTGGTTTGCGTCGAAATTAGAATGGATATATGGCGCAATCCTTTTGTGGCTGTTACTGACGCCTTGCCAAGTTAACATTGAGCGCGAAGAGGCTTTCCTTCAGGGAAAGCCTCTTCGCGTTCCGCATTGCGGGTTTTTCGTGGAGACTGAAATCAAAATCCCCTTTGGGTTGACAAGTCGTCGATCGCTCTTTATTCTCCCTGCAGACACTCCGATAGATCATTCATACGGTCTCTTTTCTTTTTTGCACAGAGAGAGTTCAGCTAATGCTATCTTAGCCCCGCATTCCTGGTTTTAATATCCATCTTCAGTAACAGGATGTACCCCGTTTTCAAGTCTTTATTATTCCGTTTAGATGCTGAGCGAGCGCACCATCTTGCGACCAGTACGGCTCGATTCGTGCAGGCGATTAGCCCGTCTATTATTCAACCTTTGTATGCTTTTGATCATCCTGTTTTGCATCAAAAGATATGGGGGGTACCGTTTCGTAATCCCGTAGGCCTGGCAGCGGGCTTTGATAAAAATGCGCAACTTGTTCGTTTTTGGGATAAAGCCGGCTTTGGATTTTGCGAGATCGGTTCAGTGAGCGCAAGGGCCAGTCAGGGAAATACAAAGCCTCGCGCGTTCCGATTGCCTTCTGATAAAGCTCTGATCAATCGAATGGGGCTTAACAATGACGGGGCGGAAGAGGTGAGCCAAAGATTAAAGAAACTGAACAAAAACATGTTGCCTCCTCTGGGGGTTAACATCGCGAAAACCCACGATCCCTCCATTATGGGAGAAGGAGCTTTGTTGGATTTCAGGCACACGTATCGAGTTCTGGCACCGTTGGCATCTTATGTGGTACTGAATATCTCTTGCCCAAATACGGCAGAAGGAAAAACATTTGAAGATCCGGAATCACTCGATGCTTTACTCACGGCGATTCTCTCCGATAGAAAAGAAATCGGGGCCAATGCGCCATTGCTCGTTAAGCTGTCACCCACTTTTTCTCAGCACGTCGTATTCGATAGTGCTATAGAGGAGATCCTTTCCATTGTCGAACAGCATCGTATCGATGGATTAGTGGCCACCAATACAGCTTCGGACAGGCAACAATTAGTGACCTCGGATGCAGAGATAAAACGTATTGGCAATGGAGGTTTGAGCGGGGCACCGCTAACTCACCGCACGACTCGGTTAGTCAAGTACTTGTATGAAAAAACGAGAGGAGAAATTCCCATTGTGGCAGTAGGTGGGATAGATTCTGCTGAAACAGCGTATGCTAATATACGAGCCGGGGCCTCTCTCGTACAGTTATACACGGGGTTGGTGTATAAAGGACTTGGTGTTGTGAAAAAAATCAACAAGGGTCTGGTTCGGCTGTTGCGTCAAGATGGATATAAAACCATTAGCGAAGCAATAGGCGCAGACGTAGATGTGATCCCAAACCCTATCCGAGAGCAGGTACTTGCAGCTATAGAAGTGTAAGTACCGATAAGGTGCTCAGAGTATGTCGCAAGGTTAATGTGCTGATGAGTTTAAAACTGCTCCACGGGAAAGGTATTTCCGTGAATTCTCTGCCTCTGGATCATTCTTCATGTGCGCATTGCCATTAGCAGTTAGACCCATTACATTAGTTTTCCTAAGGTTTTAGGTCTACAATACATGAAACACGTTCAGTGTGAAAACTGAGCGCACTAAAAAATCTCAGTCATGCCAGCGATCGTTGAGTTTGAAACGTTACCCCAATTGTTCACGAACCTGTTTGATCTTAATAAAGGGCAGGGCAAAACGGCTTTAGCGTTTAAAGAAAAGAAAAGTAAGAAATGGGTTGATATCAGTTGGGAATCCCTGCAAGATCAAGTGAATGCAGTTACTGGTTACCTGCATAAACGGGGCATACAGAAAGGCGACCGGGTAGGGATTTTGTCTGAGAATCGTCCAGAGTGGGCGATCACTGATATGGCAACTCAGTACTTGGGCGGTGCAAACGTATCGTTGTATACGTCCCTCCCTCCTTCGCAGGTTAGTTATATTCTGAGGGATTCGGGTGCGAAAGTGTTTGTGGTGTCGACGAGCATTCAGCTTCGAAAAGCTAAAGAAGCGTTTGATGAATGTCCTGAACTCGTAGAAATCATTACAATGAGCGAGCTCCGCGGTGAACATCCCGATTATGTACGAACCTGGGATGACATCATGGAGGAGGGTAAAGCGTATTGGGAAGAAAACCACGCTACGATCACACCTATTGCCAAAACCATAAAGACAGAAGATCTCAGTGTTCTCATATATACGAGTGGTACGACAGGCAACCCCAAAGGCGTGATGCTAACGCACGAAAATATTGCCTCCAATACCAAGCTGGCTTTACCTTTGGTGCCTTTCGGGAAAACAGATCATCACCTTTCTTTTTTGCCTTTGTGTCACTCTTTCGAGCGAACGTGCGGATACATTGCCATTCTAGCGAGCGGTGCGTTGATAACCTATGCTGAAAGTATCGATGCAGTGAGCAAAAATATTGCGGAGGTCGGGCCTACGGTCATGATCTCGGTACCGAGGCTATTCGAGAAGATTTACAATACCGTCATGAAGTCGGTTGATAATGGCTCGAACTTGAAAAAGCAGATTTTCCATTGGTCTGTTGCTACAGGTAAGAAAGTGGCCGCGTTAGAAAATAGAGGGAAGTCTCCTGGGCCGTTGCTCAAGGTGCAACAATCATTGGGCAATAAGCTGGTCTTCTCTAAGTTTCATGAAAAACTAGGCGGTAATCTACGATTTGCAGTATCAGGTGGTGCCGCATTACCTAAAGCCATTGGGGAGTTTTTTCAGGCAGCTGGGATCAAGATATTAGAAGGATATGGCCTCACTGAGACCTCTCCTATCCTGACGGTAAATCCATTTGATAGCCCGCGATACGGTTCCGTTGGGCACGTGATTCCAGGAGTAACGATTGGGATCCAACGGCTCAGTGACAATAAGATCATTGGCCAGCAATCGGGTGATAACTACCCGTCCACCTTGTCGACAGAAGAAGGCGAAATCATCGCACGTGGACCCAACATTATGAAGGGCTATTGGAATAATGACGAAGCCACTTCACAGGCCATTGATCCTGATGGGTGGTACCACACTGGAGATATCGGTCGATTTGATAATGGCTACCTGATGATTACCGATCGTCTGAAGCACATGATCGTTTCTCGTGGAGGAAAGAATATCTATCCAGGGCCGATTGAGGATGGGTTCAAGTCTGAAACTACTATTGATCAGCTTATGGTAATTGGTGAAGGACGTGAATACCTGACCGCCCTGGTTGTGCCTTCTTTGGATGCTCTGAAAGGGGTAGCCAAAGAAGAAGGAATCACGTATGAAAAGCCTTCGGAATTACTGGAGCATGAAGCTATCCAGAAGTACTTCAAAGCCCTGTTCCGTAAGTACTCCAAATCATCCGCTGCGCATGAGAAGATCCGTGATTTTCGGCTTATTGAAGACCCGTTTACGGTTGAGAATGGGATGATGACTCCGACGCTGAAATTAAAGCGGAAGGTTGTAGAGAAGAATTACGGAGACCTCATCGAAAGTATGTACGGGGTATTTGCTTAAGAGTATCAATCACTGCATACTTAGACCCATGTCCGACTACTCATTCATTACCAAATGGCATTTCGATGCGTCTATTGATGACGTATGGGATGAATTATATCATGCTTCTCGATGGCCTACGTGGTGGAAGGCTGTTGTTTCAGTCGAAGAACTATCGAAGGGTGATGAACTTGGTGTGGGAGGGGTTAAGCTTTTTACGTGGCGTACTGCTTTGCCGTACAAGCTCTCATTTGAGATGCGTGCAACCCGGATTGAACCACCTCATATCATCGAAGGGGAGGCTTACGGTGAACTGGATGGACACGGCCGGTGGACGCTTTCCGAAAAAGACGGCGGTACTGCCGTTCAATACGAGTGGAACGTTAAAGCAACAAAGCCCTGGATGCGCGTCCTATCGCCAATAGCCCGACCAGCCTTTCAATGGAATCACGATGTAGTGATGCGCTGGGGGGAAGAGAGCCTGAGGAGGCGATTGGAAGATAAAAAAGTTAGGGCGTAATCCTCTTAGGAACTGAATGCTCACTCTCCTGCGAAGTAAATATTAGCCCCTAAGCTTATCCAGCGGCCGGGCATCGGTGCATCCAGTACCTCTGTGTAAGACTCATCAAATATATTGCGTAGATCAAGGGTGAATTTGATCTGGTTCTTGGGCAATAAAAAGGTTTGAGAGGCTCTGATGTTTACCGTCGAATAACTCGTCCCATCCAGCTTTTCTTTCCACAAGATTTGGGTGCCAAGTGAAGTGGATGGCATTTTTAATGTGGACGAAATTTGCACTATGCTTCGTCCGTGGCCTGACGCATATTTGAAGATTGCATCCGGCCACAGGCCATCCAATCCTGAGTCGAAATAGGTATAGGTTGCAGATAGCCCCATGCTGGCTCGGCCCACGGGGCGGTTGATGGTGGCGTCCAATTCAAATCCTTTAAGATCCACTTCGACAATGTTTAGCGCTAATAGTACGGAGTCTGCCAGCATAGGGGTACCAGAAGGGGCACGCTGAGCGAAATCGATCAAGTTTGAAGTGATACGTCGAAATCCTGTCGCATGGAAGGAGACGCCACTGGCGGGGTAAAAGTCTGCACCCACTTCATAGGACCAGGCACGTTCGGCTTCCAGGTCGGGATTGCCATAGTTTCTGTCTCGCCGAGGAGGAGCCGTTGTGTTGATATATCGCTCTGTGTAATTTGGTGCGCGTACTGCACGGCCGACGTTTGTTCGAAGCGCCCAGTTGCCCGGTTTCCATAAGAGGCTGGCTTGCGGAATCACTTCTACTCCGAATCCGGAGTCGTAATCTATCCGGCTTCCGGCATAGGCAGATACGGACTCTGTCAGTTCGGCATTAAATACAGCAAAAGCACCGGCTCTTGTATCGTTATGGTCTCCCAGGTTATTACTGGTGATGGATCGGACACCCCCAGAAAGTCCGGTTGTGAGACTCCAGGTGGGTGACAAGGTGCGTGTCAGATGAAATTGAGAAAACAGGTGTTGACTCGTGTGCCTGTTGGTGGAAAACATGGGGTTGAAGGTGAACGTGTCATCGTGACGTTTCCACACAACCTGGCCTGTCCAGTTAGACGCGCTCTCGGTTCGATTCTGAAGCCTGAGTTGAGCCCAGTAGGTATCTGTTTGTTCTCTTGAAAAATCGAATGGGGACACCGTATAGAAATGGAATGCATTAAAATCCCTTCGGTCCATTCCAAAACGAAGAAACGTAGAGAATTCGCTAAAGCGGGCTGATGTAAATACGGAGTTTGTTAGTCGCCAAAAGTCGGTTTTGACAATTCCGTTGGGTCCTTCTACAGGGCCTTCTTGGTTTTGGATCGTTTCCCCGTCACTGTTCTGGTAGACAGAAGCAATGCCCAAAGACACATTCCCTTTCCTGAAAATTCCATCCCCATGGATATCAAATAGACCATGCGAACCACGAAACACCCCTAGGGTGCTCTCTGAAGAAGGGCCATAAGACTCTGGATTCACAGTCGCATCAGTCATGATATGTATCACACCACCTAATGCGTCTGGTCCGTGCAACATCGCTGCAGGTCCTCGAAGGACCTCGATGCGTTTGATTTGTGTTAACGGGATTGGCATATCGGTGATGAAATGTCCTGTCATTGCGTCATTGAGAGGCATGCCGTCAATGAGAACCAGCACGCCGTTAAAGGTACTGCCGCGCATCGTGATATCACTTTGAATACCAAAGCCCGTTCGACTAAACACTTCAACTCCACCAACGCTTCTGAGTAACTCATCGAATGAGTTCACCGATAAGTCAGCTATCTCGTCGGCCGTCCAGGTAGAAATTCTTTGACCTGCATCACGCACTGAAAGGGGAGTGCGTGTAGCGGTAACCACTATAGAATCAGGCAGGACGCCTTCTGGCATTGTGGATTGGGCTCTCAATTCTGTGCCCAGGAGGGAAATAAAGAGGATGGGGAAAAAGAGTATGCGCATAGTCTGGAGGGAAAATTGGATCCATAATATGATGTTGGATATTCAGTTGTTCTTGAGGAATAGTAGAATTCCATGTACCTCAATGTGCCTTTCTCGGTAAGGTGATCAAAACATAAGGTGCGAACCCGAGAGATGAATAAGTGTATGGAAAGGGTAAGGCAATCGAACTAAAGAGAAATGCATACTCTCAACGATTTACAAGCCCTCATCCGAGGCCGGCGTACTGTTGTACTTACGGGAGCTGGATGCAGTACAGAATCGGGTATTCCTGATTACCGAGGACCTTTGACACGAAAGAAGGCGCGTAATCCCATTTTGTATAAAGCGTTTATTAATGAAGCCAGCGCTCGGGTTCGGTATTGGTCAAGAAGTTTGATCGGGTGGAACCGCATTGTTGATGCTGCGCCAAACGCGGCGCACACAGCCATTGCTGAGTTAGAGGCCAAAGGATACGTGAATGGAGTTATTACACAAAACGTGGATAGGTTACATCATAAGGCCGGCAGCGACCGTGTTGTAGAACTGCACGGAACCCTTTCCGAGGTGTGCTGCCTGGA
Organism: Rhodothermaceae bacterium; assembly: GCA_019634345.1. GTDB lineage: Bacteria > Bacteroidota > Rhodothermia > Rhodothermales > JAHQVL01 > JAHQVL01. The sequence continues at coordinate 5,446 of JAHQVL010000360.1, read as the reverse complement.
TTGCGGACAGCTTGAGCAGCGAAATACATTTCAACAGCGTCTTCAGGTATTAAATCCAGATTGGTGGCATGAAGGACACGATCTTGCACCCGATGGGGATGTGGAGTTGGGCGATATTGATGTGTCACAGTTCAGAGTGCCTGCTTGCTCGATCTGTGGAGGTGTGCTAAAACCGAATGTGGTGTTTTTTGGCGAAAGTGTGCCTAAGGATCGGGTAGAAGATGCATGGCAATTGTACGATGAAGCCGACATGATTCTCGTAGTTGGCTCATCACTAACTGTTTTTTCTGGATACCGATTTGTACTTAAGGCGGCAAAAGAAGGGCGTCCCGTAGCCATTGTCAACTTAGGACCAACTCGCGGGGACGCCCTGGCGTCTTGTTGTATCGATAAAGAGGCTGGGGTTATTATGCCAGGCCTTCTGAATAAGCTAATTAATTCAAATGAAGGAGCCCTACGGGAGACTTCCACATAGCTCCATAGGCAACCCGCAATGGGCGGCTGGATCTGTCCTCTCTCTCTTGAACACTTCCTTGAGCGGTTTCTTCTTGAGGCACTTCGTCAGATGATGTTTGTCTTATCGAGAAGATGCCATGCCCAGATCCAATTGGGTTTCGGTTTTCGTCAAGCAAGCGGGTTTCAACGGTATATTTGTCTTGGTTGCTATGTGTCAATCTTGCTACAGCGGTTAGTCTAGTAGAATGGACATCTATAGGTCCATACATGCTGAACGAGTCGTTCGTCACGTCCTTATCTTCTACCAGGCTACTTGCAGCCAATGTAGCTGCATCTAACATCAGTTTAGCATATATACTACGGTCAATATGACCAGTACGAGTCATGTCTGAAGCCTGCGTATTGTATGAAATACGCGCTTCTCCGAACGTAATGGCTATATCTTGGGGTGTATAGGGTGAGGAAGGAGAGCTTGTGAATCGCTTAACCAGATTAACTAACTGCTTAAATCCTGTCATTGTTAAATCCCCGAAGGTAATGATCAAATCTGTTGTTGTTGTTGTGAAACAACTACATATATCTACAAAATCATACCAACTCTAAATGAGTGACAAAATGTCACTGTACCGCGTAGGTGGGGATTATCGCGTCATTTCATAGTAAAAAAGCGACATGTCACTTTTTTGACGACCATCTGTCGTTTTGTTACCTCTTCTATCGCTTAAATAATTGCACGCTTTCTCTTAGTCACTAAACCGTACGATCCATGAATGCAAATAGCCAAACCTATGGGCTAACACGCCGTGAGCTGGAAGTACTGCATTTGATGGCAGAAGGGCTGACACAAAAAGAAATTGCCAATAAGCTTTTTGTGAGTCGCTACACTGTGAATAGCCACGTACAACACATCTATGAAAAAATGGATGCTCGTACAGGCCCCCATGCAGTAAACAAAGCCTATCGTGCACGGATAATTCTTGTGCCGGATATAAGCTTGAACTAAGTTCAATTCCTATACCTTATGAACGTCCAGCTACCTGTTACGGGTTTCGCGTTGTTTGGCCGGCAAACCAGCTATTCAGCGCGAAACTCGTGGCACGAAATCCGTCGCTTGGTATTCGCTTCTCCTATCCTTTAATTTAGCGCTTTTGCTGGCTATATCTATCCCTAAAATAGACTATTTTTGAAGGGGAGCGGAGCGAACTAAACGAAGAGTATGCCGTTCTGTGCAGACCCGAATGTATGAAGTGGTTGTTCCGTCGTACATTACCACAAAGATGTGTGATCCATCTATTCCCACCAAATATAGATCAATCAGCAGGTGCTATCATGGAAGCAGGTTTGCAGACAATGTTCATCTTTCCAGGTCAAGGTTCGCAGTATGTCGGCATGGGAAGCGATATATATGAAAAGTTTGATGCAGCGAAGAAGGTGTATGAGCAAGCTAACGAGGTATTGGGGTTTGATATCCAGCAGCTTTCATTTGAAGGGCCTGCTGAGGAATTAAATTTAACCAGGAATACCCAACCGGCGCTACTTACGCATAGTATCGCTTGCCTGGAAGTATTCAAAGAACTTACAGAAGGTGAAATGAAGCCGGCCGTTGCTGCAGGGCATAGCCTGGGAGAATATTCAGCACTTGTTGCATCGGGTGCACTTACCTTTGAGGAAGCCCTCAAATTGGTCCAGCGCAGAGGGCAGCTGATGGGTGAGTTTGGTAGAGGTAAAATGATTGCCTTCAGAGCGAATCTTGAAACAGTACGTGAATTTGCCGATCGATTTTATTGCGGGATAGGAGGATGTAACTTGCCCGAGCAGACAGTTGTTGGAGGCAGCGAAAAGGACCTTCAGGCATTGGCAGAATACGCAGATTCCATTGGCCAGCGTGGTATTCCTCTCAATACAGAAGGGGCCTTCCATACGTATCTGATGGTATCCGCTGCTGAGGCTTTTCGGCCGGCTCTGGATGAAGCAAACATGGTAACGCCAACGTGCAAAGTTTTTTCAAACTATACAGGCGATTACCACGGGGAAGATCCTTCCAGTATCAAAGCGTACTTGTTCTTTCAGCTATTTAATCCCGTTAAGTGGATCTGGAGTGTCCAGCAAGCTTTGAACGATGGCGTAAACTTTATTATCGAGTTTGGAGGTGGCATCGGGAAAGGAGAAGGGCCTTCTGAGAAACGGCCTAACCTACAAGGAATAACCAAAAAAGCATATCGAGGTTTAGATATACAAGGAACGTATTTACCTGCGATCAACCAAAAAACGATTGAAGACACGGTCGAGAAAATTAAAGAAGAAATTTTCTCCGCGTAAATGATGATCGGTACGAATAGCTGGTGTACAAAGGCTACCTCATTCACCGTGTAGCTTTTCACGCCGTCATCTTGCCCCATGTTTTCCCTGTAGTGCATCGCACTGGCTCCCCTGCCCCTGAAACTGATTATCATTTCGGTTTCGCTAAGCCAACTTGAACGAATTGACCCATTTATATACATGTCAACCGCTACCAAGGGGACTACCTCAAGAGCATTCCATTATTTTGTATTTATATTGTTAATGTGCGTTTTTCTGTTTGTATTTCTGGTGAGTAGGCTCGTTACTCAGCAGGGTACAGACGCCTATGAGCCAATACCTCTTTCACGTATTTATCTCTCAGAAACGCAGACACCTTATTCGATTACTAATGCTTCTCTAAGTACTTGCGCTGGATGTAACGCTGTTCGTCTTGATCCGTCTTTAATCTGATGCCGGCAACTGAATCCTGGGGCCGTAATTATGGTATCTGAATTCGCTGCTTCAACTGCTGGAAGTAGACGTCGCTCAGCCATCGCTTTGGAAATGGTATAATGCTCTTTTTCATAGCCGAAAGAGCCTGCCATGCCACAGCATCCAGAATCGACTTCTGAAACCGAATAACCAGGCGGTAGCGAAAGGGCCTTTTTGGCTGCTCCAGTGCCAACCAATGCTTTTTGATGGCAGTGTCCATGTAGAAGTACATGTTTTGCGCTATCGCTGAATGTAACGTTCAATTTGCCTTCTTCCGCCAGGTTAGCAATGAAATTTTCGAATAAGAGGGCATTTTGCGCCACTTCTTTAACTATCGGATCTTCAGGTAGAAGCGAAAGATATTCGTCTTGCAATGAGAGGAGGCAGCTTGGTTCTAATCCGACGATAGGGATACCTTGCTTTACAAAGGGAGCGAGCGCATCCACTGTTTGGCGGGCTGCCTTACGTGCCTGATCCACCAATCCTTTGGAAATCATGGGGCGCCCACAACAACCGTGATTGGATAACAAGACATCAAAGCCAGCAGCTTCTAGCACTTCAGTAGCTGCAATCGCGACCTCAGGACTGTTATAGGTGTTAAAGGTGTCATTGAAAAGTACAACCTTTGGCTTGTTGCCCGTCGGAACAGTGCGCTGTTTAAACCAGGTAGTAAACGGCTTAGGAGCAAAGGACGGAAGCGTTCTGTACTTGCTAATCCCCATAACAAAGTCCAGTATCGACCGAGTGATCCCAAGGCGCAAGGACCAATTAGCGAGAGGAGCAAGAAAACCGCTGGTGAATTTTGTAAGACGTGGAATCTGACCAAAAAACTTTGTGCGGAGAGGGGTACCGTTTTTGTCATGATACTGCGCCAAAAACTCAAATTTGATCTTTGCCATATCAACCGACGAGGGGCATTCAGCCTTACAGGCTTTGCACTCGATGCAGAGGTCCATAGCCTCATACATGCGTTTGTCGGTAAGCGTATGATTGGGTAGCGTACCAGACAAGGCAGCGCGCAGCATATTGGCGCGCCCACGCGTACTGTGTTCTTCTTCGCGGGTTACCATAAAGCTAGGGCACATAGTACCTGTGGTTCGCTTGCGGCAGATGCCGGCCCCATTACACATCTCAACAGCACGATGAAAGCCCATGTCTTCGGAAAAGTCGATGTGCTCTTGCAACTGAACAACTTGATACGATGCTCCATATCGCAATTGTTCGGTCATGGGTCCTGCGTCAACGACCATTCCCGGGTTCATGATGCCTTTGGGGTCGAAGATCTGCTTGGTCTGTTGGTAAAGACCGTATAGCTCTGGTCCAAAGAAATGCTGGTTAAACTGGCTTCGTGCTCGTCCGTCGCCGTGTTCGCTGGACAGGGAGCCCCCATACCCTTTCAGTAGGTCAACAGAAAAGCCGGTGATCTCGGGAAGTTTTGCTACTTCCGAGGCTTCCTTTGCATTAATCAGTGGCCGGATGTGCACGCAGCCGGCACTGGCATGCGCATAATAGGCGACCTTTGTGCCCCGGTCATTACAAAACTTCTCAATCTTGGTTACATATTCAGCGAGGTGCTCTACCGGCACAGCTGCGTCTTCGATAAAGGGGATCGGCTTATGGTCACCCTTGATGCTCATCAATAAGCCCAGGCCTACTTTTCGGACGGTCCAAACATCTTTCTGATGTTGAGAATCAAATGCTGGAACGATAGCTGTTATGTTTACCTGTTGTTTTCGAAGATGCTCTTCGAGCCGCTCTACTTTCGCTCTGAGTTCGGCATCTGATTCCCCATAGAATTCTGTTATGAGTACACAGTTCGGTGTTCCTTCGATGAAGGAGGTCATGAGCCGTGCATACTTAGGGACATCCCGGCACATGGTAAGGCCGAGATTATCTAGCAGTTCAACAGCAGAGGGGCCGACTTCAAGAATGACAGGTACGGCCTCTAGGGCCTCTTTGAGCTGCTCAAAGTGTACAATGGCCAGTGCCGTTTTCTGAGGTTTGGGCACGAGATTTAATTTGATCTCGGTCATCACACCAAAGGTGCCCTCTGCTCCACACATCAACTTGGACAAATTAAAGCCAAATTCCTTTTGAGGAAATTTAAAGGCGCCTCCGTTCTCGATCATGCGTTCCAGATTGTAGCCGCCGCAGCGTCTCCAGTGCCTGGGAGTAGCCGTCTTAATGAGGTTTTGATTGGCTGGGTCTGAAACGAGAG
>JAHQVL010000359.1 GCA_019634345.1 Rhodothermaceae bacterium | reverse complement strand
AGTCCATAACCTGTACTTTCAACAGGCAATGCTCATAGATAGAGTTGAGTTGCTCGTTTAAAACGGAAGGATTATTGGGGCTTAGGGAAAGCTGCAGTGCGGCAAGTGCTTTTATTGCATGAAGTGAATCTTGTTTATGGCAGGCAGAAATGGCTTCTGAATAGACATTGAAAAGGGTTTGCCTGGGAGATGTCGTATGTCGTTGAATGTGCCGGTATTGGTTCTCGGCATAGGTCAGGGAGCCCATACGTATTGTTCGTCTATAAGGATATCTACAGAAACGGAGAGGGTTTCACTGCTCCCAGAGATGACAGGAGCAGTGAAACCGGTGAATCATGGCAATCTAAGAGAGGCTGGTAAGAAATGCAGATAAATTCGCTTGATTGTGTAGTTGTAAAGCCGTGCCTGGATCTTGTGTAATTAAAGATTTTGCAAGGTCTACCGATGCTTGCAAAGAGTCGGGAGAATTAATGCGAATCTTGGATGTATTCGTCGTGAAAAGTTCTTTGCTTATCGAATCGGCTTTTAGGCTGATCGTGTTACCGGTATTTCCCAGTGCAGCCTGTTGGCTAATAATTGAGTCAAGCCCATTTTTAATAGCAGTTTGAGCAGCAGTTGCATTTTCTACGGTGGATAGATCTGTTCCTGCTAGCCCTAGTGCAGACGTGCTCAATTCGGCAATCTCTACCTCAACAATATCTGTTGACTCCGTGCCCAGGAAAAAGGAGAACGACTCTCCAAAGAGGGATTGACCATTAAATGTCGCGCTGCTGGCAAGGGAGTCAAGGTTTTCCAGAATACCGTTATATCGGTCGTTTAATAGTGCCCGTTCTGCATCTGAGATAGTGTCAGATGAAGCTCGAATCGATATTTCTTCCGCCTGCATGGCCAGTTCAGAGGCTTGATCTAGCGTACTGCTTGCCGTGTTGAGCATAGCGGAGGACATACTGGCATTTTCGTATGCTCGCTCTAAAAAACGCGCATCTGTATTTGATGCAGTGCTCAGTAAGGCATTTATTGCATCTGAAGAGGCCTGGTTTATTCGTTCACTGGCGGAGAGGCGAATTAATTCCGTGTAAAGCTGGGAATTCTTATTTTCTAATTGTTGTTGGGAGGCGATGAGGTCGGAAGCAGCGTTGTTGATGGTCATGGGCGGGGGCAAAGACGTTTGTTGAGAGGGCAACAAGCATGAGTCATATTACTCACTCACTGTATCGGCCGTTCATCTAAGTTCTTAAGGGTTCATTGGTTTTACTCAAGGATATTTTACACGGCGAGAACGAATTTTCTAATCAGGATACTGCCCATAAAGACGCAGTTGTGCCAGCGTATTCGAATGATCTATTCCGGATTGCTGCCAGGGCACTTCTTTCGCAGGGGGTAGGTGATGGAGAACCTGTCCACGTAAGCTGGGTGCCAGCTCGTATTGAGGTATTGGGCAAGCATACCGATTATGCAGGTGGTAAAAGTTTGTTAGCCGCTCTTAGAAGAGGATTTGCTTTTATAGTACACAAGAATAGATCAAACGAATTACGCATTCTAGACGCCGGTTCGAATCAGCAAATTGTAATTGATTTGGAAAACCAGTCCCTACAAACGCCTTATTCGTGGGGAGTATACGTCCAGGCAGTCCTGGATCGGGTTCGCTTGAACTTTGGCAGGGTGGCTATAGGGGGGACGATCTGCATGATTGGAAATATCCCCCCTTCGGCTGGAATGAGTAGCTCTAGTGCATTGATCACCGGGCTCTTTCTGTCCTTGCGTGCCCTGGTTTCTTTTGATAGTCATCAAGCCTATCGAGATAATATTCAGTCAAACTTACAGCTGGCGGACTACCTCGGGCATGTAGAAAACGGGCAAACGTATCGTGACCTGGCAGGGGATAAGGGGGTTGGCACATTTGGTGGAAGCCAGGACCATACAGCGATTATTTCCTCTAAGGAAGGGGCCTTGAGACTGTTCTCTTTTCGACCCACGCAATGGATTGACGAGGTTGCACTGCCCGCCGGGTACAGTTTTGTAATTGGAAGCTCGGGGGTGCAGGCAGAAAAGACGGGGGCTGCACGTGATCAGTACAACCGATGCGCAATGCTTGTACAGCAGATCCTTCTAAATGAGAGGATAAATCCTGGTGGACGATTTCATTCACTGGGTAATTTGATTGCCGGAGAGGGTTTTGATGTGGAGGATGCCTGTATGCATTTGAAGGCCTGCGAAGATGGAGATTCGTTATCTAAAAGGCTATATCAATGTGTTCAAGAAACGAGCGTTATCATTCCCGGCGCAATGGACGCCTTGAAGAATGACGATCTCCCACGATTTGGACGACTGGTAGCGCGGTCTCATCAGCTTGCCGACACCCACTTGAATAACCAGGTACCAGAAACCAATTATCTGGTTCATATTGCGCAGTCGTTGGGTGCCTCCGCGTGCTCTGCATTTGGTGCCGGATTTGGAGGGAGTGTATGGGCATTGGTGGAAACTGCTTCAGCGTCAATGTTTAAAGCAGAATGGAAAAAAAGATATCTCCAAAGATTCCCTCAATGGCAAGAACGATCCGCGTTTTTTGAGGATCAGACAGGGCAAGCTGCAAAATAAAAAGGGCTAATGCACTTTCTGCATCCTTAGCCCAGGGATTCCTATCTAAATGACAGCTTTGGCCAGATTTTAATGATGCCAAAGGCAGCACCGGTAGTGATGACCGCAGTGATTAGAGCTGGGCCAATATTTCCATAGATGAAAAACCCGGTAGCAAACAAAGCCCCATACACAGCAACACATCCGAGTACCATAGCGAATATCTCTAAAGGTAACTGACCTGCATTTTTCTGAATCGGGTCGCCTTCAGCGTTTGCTTTGTTAAGCACAGCATCCCAACCATTACCACCTGGTTCTATAAGTCTGTAGAATTTCCTTAGTGTTGCATCATCCGTTGGGGGAGTAAAATACGTTGCAGCAATCCAAATGATAGTAGTAAGGACAGCTCCCATTACAATTTTCATCCATGGTTCGAGGGGCAGAAACCCTAAAGAGTCGTGGATGAACGTGAGGTATGAGGCAATCAGGAGAGACGCGATCATAGCTACAATCTCAGTGAAAGCATTTATTCTCCACCAAAACCATCGTAATATGTAAATAAGCCCAGTGCCGGCTCCCAATAACAAGAGCAGGTTAAATGCTTGAGAAGCATCTGTAAGCATGAGGCCAAGACCCAGGCCGAGAATTGTAGAAAGAACAGTAAACATTCGGCCGGCCCATACGAGTTGTTTCTCGCTGGCATCGGGGCGTATAAATCGCTGGTAGAAATCATTGACCAGATAAGAAGCACCCAGGTTGAGTTGGGTAGACATAGTAGACATAAACGCGGCGATCAGTGACGCCGCTACCAATCCTAACAGTCCAGCAGGAAGGAAGGTGAGCATGGCTGGATAGGCGACATCGTGCCCGAGTTTATCTGCAGGCAGGTCCGGAAATGCGCGCCCAATGTCAGACAATTCTGGGAATACGACCAGAGAGGCAAGGGCTATTAAAATCCATGGCCAGGGGCGCAATGCATAATGGGCTGCATTAAAGAACATAGTTGCTCCTACTGCATGGCTTTCTGATTTAGCCGAGAACATACGTTGGGCCACATACCCGCCACCGCCTGGCTCCGAGCCAGGGTAATAGGACGCCCACCACTGGACGGCCAAAGGCACAAACAGGATGGGTATCCATGCGTTTGGATTCGAGAAATCTGGAAGTAGATTTAACTTGCCTTGTACTTGTTGATGTTGAAGGAGATTTGTTAATCCGCCGACCTCCTCAAGGCCCAGTATATATATACAGGCCAGCACCGAACCAATCATGGCTAAAATGAATTGAACGAAGTCTGTAATAATTACAGCTTTTAAGCCCCCAAGGGCACTGTATATCAGTGTAATTGACCCGGCAATGAGTAACGTTTGCCAGCCTGGCCAGCCAAGGATGATTTCTCCAAATTTGATACCGGCCAGAGACACTGCTCCCATGACTACGACATTGAATATGAGGCCAAGGTACAAGGCTCTAAAGCCTCGAAGAAAAGCAGCTGCTTTGCCGCTGTACCTGAGCTCATAAAATTCAATATCCGTAAGCACCTCTGATCGCCGCCAAAGCTTTGCGTATACAAACACAGTCAGCATACCCGTGAGTAGAAACGCCCACCAGGCCCAGTTTCCCGAAACACCGTCTACGCGCACGAGGTTTGCGACAAGGTTTGGTGTGTCTGATGAAAACGTTGTAGCTACCATGGACACTCCCAAGAGCCACCATGGCATTGTTCTTCCTGAAAGGAAAAAATCGGTGGTGCTTGAACCTGCTTTTCTAGATACCCATATACCAACGAGCAGAGAAAAGGCAAAAAAGGCGATAATAAAGATCCAATCTATTGGAGCTAACTGCATAACGATAGTGGTTTAGGAGTTAATTATGCCTTGCTGTTATCCAGGGCGTGTTGAATATCGCCGATAATGTCATCAATATGCTCTAGGCCTACTGAGACCCGGATTAAGCCTGGCATTATCCCAACAGCTTGTCGGTCTTCTTCCGTTAATGAGCTGTGGGTCGTACTTGCCGGGTGGGTGGCAATTGTACGAGAGTCACCTAGATTAGCAGTTAGTGAGGACATTTTCAAAGCATCGAGAAATCTTCTTCCTCGCTCCAGGCCGCCTTCGACGATAAATGTCACTACTCCACCGCCCATTTTCATTTGTCTTTTTGCAAGATCAAACTGCGGATGGGAGGGGAGATGAGGGTATTTTACGGTCTGGACATCTGGCCGTGTTTCAAGAAACTGGGCCAGTTGAAGCGCATTTTTAGCATGCCTTTCAATTCTCACATGAAGAAGCTCCAGGCTTTTGGAAAACATCCAACCGTTAAATGGCGAAAGACAAGGGCCCGTGTGTTTGGCGAAAAATCGGACTTTTTCTATAAGGTCTTTTTTTCCAAGGATTATTCCTCCAATACCTCTTCCCTGTCCATCGATGTACTTTGTGGCAGAGTGCATAACCAGGTCAGCGCCATGCCTTACAGGTTTCTGAAGAATGGGTGTAGCAAAAATATTGTCGACGTAAAGGAGCACATTGTGCTTCTTACAGAGGCTGCTGAGCCAGTCCAGATCGATCAGGTCAAGTGCTGGATTGGATGGTGTTTCCACGTAACAAAGCCGTGTGTTTGGTTGGATTAGTGATTCCCATACCTCAGGCTTTTTGATGGGGGCATATGAATGTGATATATCCCATTTGGGAAGCACTTGTGTGAGAATTTGATGGGTAGATCCAAATACGGATCTTGAAGCCAGGACATGGTCTCCCGTTTCAAGCAAAGAGGCCATGCCTGTGAACACTGCTGACATCCCAGAGGCAACAGCCACTCCATCTTCGCATTCTTCTAAGATGCACATCTTAGCGATGAACTCGTCGACGCTGGGATTGCTATACCTGGAGTAAATATTCCCTGATATTTCTTTGGCAAACGTGGCTCTAGCCTGCTCTGCATTCTCAAAAGAGAAGCTAGACGTCATGTAAATAGAACTTGAGTGCTCGCGATTGCCAGATGATGGGATGGTGGTGCGTATTGTTTGTGATTCCTCACGAAGGGGTTGAGGCATAATCGGTGGCGTTTACTGTGAATGAGTATGTAATCTCTGCACCGGCTGCCTCAAGGGTTTTGGACACTGAGCAATACTTGGTGAGGCTCAAGTCGATGGCACGGCGCACTTTGGCAGGATCAAGGTCTCCCGTTAGGGTATAGTGAGCATGTATTTTTTTGTACAAAGAAGGGACTGCTCCCTTTTCTCGCTCGGCGTCAAGAGTCACGTGGAAGGACTCAACCTGTTGCCGGCCTTTGCGGAGGATGGACAGGATATCTATACCACTACAACTTCCCATACCTACAATCAAAAGCTGCATAGACCCCGTACCTTGCTCATTGCCTCCTTCATCCTTTCCTATGTCAACATGAACGGTGTTGCCTCGTTCGTTTGTACCGACAAAATGGAACGCATCATCCACTAATTCCACTTCGATTTTCATGGTTATCTCCGTACTTTTGATTTAGAGTTGGGTTTTCCTGGACAGAAATACCAAATGTACTAAGATAAAAAAGATGGGGGTGTGAATTTCTCTCCGATCTTTACGTTAAAAACCTCTGCGAAGCGCTTCCCTGTGAAATATCCTTCGTCAACGTGTACGATGTTGAGGCGGATCACTTGTTTGTCGATGCATTTAACTTGTAATCCCCGGCTATCGTCTGCAGTCAGAACGGTTCCAGGGCTCAAGTTTGCACTGAATTCGGGAGTCAAGACGTCAACCTCCAGGAAGCGTGTAATGACATCTCGGAAAAAGGCGATGCTGCCATTCTGGTTTGGGTTACTTGCCTGGGTAAGGGCCTGAATGTCCTGTGAACTATGTGTGGTCCAATCTATCATCAGCGATTGGACGGAGGGCTTTTGCTGAAATCCAGCCTCTGAAGCGGATTGTTCGATTAATGGTATTCGGGAAGGGTTTCTGAGCAATTCGAGGAATTTACTAATTAATTCCGGAGCGGCATGCGCCAAGTGCGAATTTAAAATTCCATACGTGTCAGTAGGATGAATAGAAAGAGACTCACAGAGCACGATCGCACCTGTGTCGTAGTCCTCTTCCATTTTGTGTAAAGTAATGGCCCCCGCCTGTTCCTGGTTTTTAAGCACCCAGAAAACGGGGTCTGGGCCTCTGTATTGAGGAAGGGGCCCAGGATGGACATTGTAAAAGCCGATTTCAGGTATCCGAAGGCTAGACGGTGGGATTTTATAGGGGAATGTTTGCACGATGGCAAGGTCTATCTTCGCCCTGTGCAGGAAATTATTGAGTTCGGCTTCCAGGCTCTGTTTACTGAATAAGGCGTATTCGAGATTGTTCTTGGATGTAAAGGCCTCAAGCTGAGAACGTAATAATGTGTTTCGCTCTAAAGTCCCAACGGCTTTGAGTAAACCAGTAGAATGCAAATAAGCGATGGATTCAGTAGCTAAAATGCTATTGGTAAGAAATGCGACGCGCATGAAGTGAAAATTAGAGGTGTAAGTAACCTACGCCCTGGCAAGAAAATGATTACTTAGTATTGGATGGCCGGGCTAGTGCTGCAGATACTACTTGATGTGCAAAGTGTTCAATGATAGGGAGGGAGGCTGTCCCAGTAGTCGTGGCTATACGCTCACGGATGCGCTGCCAGAGTTCATTGTTTCGAATGTTATCTAATAAGTCGTACGCTTTTGGAGTTAACCCGCGAATAGCAGTAAGCAATATCCGATTGTTGGTTGAGTATTTTATCTCTCCCTCTATGTACCCAGATTCTATGAGTAACTTTACGTGTTCATTTACTATTGCCTGATCCTTGCCATCTACACCCAATGAGTGTATGAGGGGCTCTTCGGGATTTCCAACCGCCTCAATCTGGAGTAGAACAAGTCTCAATAGATCGATGTCACGTTTCATAATATGCCGCAGCTAATTTTCTGCCTTGAAAATATGTAGAATCGTAAATGTTTCAAAAATGCTTAAAATCAATCAGAGGCTCAAGTTGATTCTCTTTGTGAGATAAAGTAATAACGTATGTAAGATGATCTATTTGTTTAGCTCAGGGCAATATAAACGAATGACGTTAATAGCTGTCGATCTAATTAATTGATGTGAAACGCTAAGTACCCGTTGGCCGCCAGGCTTCCTGATGTAAGAACGATATATACAGGACTAAATTAGATTGTACTTATCAAGGTAGTGCTTATGTGGAGTAGGGCCAATTAAGTAATTCAGCATGTAAATAAGGGACTTTTGAGTTTCGATTTCGCATTTAGAGATGGCATATTGATTGTGTAAAAAGTACACACACCAAGATCAATATGTTATCCTTCGTATTGACTCTCTCCACCCACCCGGCAATTCTGAGCTGGAATTTAACCGCCTATTATGACTTCTTTTATCTGTTCGTTTCTTTTGGTAGTTACGTTGTTACCTCTCGGGAATCTTGCTGCAGCGCATCCCGTTGATGAGACGGTGAAAGTACAAGTTACTGACGTTGATAAAAAAGAGTATAAACGAAAAAGGGTACGCAGAGTAATGATGACTAACAAAGTTATAGAGTACAAAAAAACCTTTTATATCACCTGATCTTGATTGAATAAGTGCTCTCCTTTATATAGCTGTTGCATTTAAGAAGATGCTCTCTTAGACTGATTAAAACTCCCATCAATCTAAGAGTCATCATGATTATTAAAAGCCCCTTTGAACGTCTTGATATTCCTTTAATTTCTTTGCCTGAATACGTCACTGAGCACTTCGAGGAATACGGTGATAACATCGCTTTTGTAAACGGTGCAACAGGAGAGGAGATGTCATACACGCAATTGTTGGATGCCATTCACCGTGTGGCTTACTCACTGAGAAATCGAGGATTTAAAAAAGGGGATACGCTTGCGATTTATAGTCCTAATTGTCCTGAATATGCCGCTGTGTTTTTTGCTGTGGCATGGTTAGGCGGAATAAATACGACGATAAATCCAACCTACACGGCGGAGGAGTTGGCTTTTCAGTTGAATGACTCAGGGGCACATATCCTGGTTACTATTCCTGGGATTCTGGATAAGGCACAGGAAGCAGCATCGCATGCAGGCATTGAAGAAATTATCGTATTTGGTGAGGCAGATGGAGCTACATCATATACTACGTTGCTTGGCGAGGGAAAGGTTGAGCAACCCGTGGCTTGTGATCCAGAAGAGGACCTGGTCGTACTGCCTTATTCAAGTGGCACAACGGGGCTGCCAAAGGGCGTGATGTTAACGCATACGAACATCGTTTCTAATATTGCACAGACAGAAAACATTGAGCCTGCAAAAGAAGAGGTGCTGATTGGCATATTGCCCTTCTATCATATCTATGGAATGACCGTCATAATGAGCATCGCATTACGTGGAGGCGCCACCATTGTCACAATGCCACGATTTGACTTGGAGCATTTCCTAGAGTTAATGCAAAACCATAAAGTAACTGTTGCTTACCTTGTGCCACCCATCATCTTGGGATTAGCAAAACACCCCGTGGTTGACAAGTATGACCTTTCCAGTTTAAAGCAAATCACATCGGGTGCTGCGCCTCTTTCTGGTGCTCTCTCCGATGCATGTGGCCAGCGGTTAAGTTGTGTGGTAAAGCAAGGATATGGGCTTACCGAAACCAGTCCGGTTACGCATATTACTCCTTTGGGGCGAACTGTAAAACCCGGCGCTGTAGGAAATAGTGTACCCAATACAGAAACCATGATCGTTGATGTTGCAACTGATGAGCCTCTACCTCCAGGAGAAACTGGAGAAATTTGGGTTCGGGGCCCACAGGTGATGAAAGGGTATCACAATAATGAAGCAGCTACGAGGGCGATGATCGATAACAACGGGTGGCTACACACCGGAGACATTGGATATGTTGATGGCGATGGATACCTGTATGTCATAGATCGGGTGAAAGAGCTCATCAAGTACAAAGGATTACAAGTAGCCCCTGCAGAATTAGAAGCCGTGCTGATTACCCACCCAGATGTTGCTGATGCCGCCGTGATTCCAAGTCCAGATGAAGAAGCAGGAGAAGTGCCAAAGGCTTTTGTTGTATTAAAGCCTGGAGCAACTCCCTCTGCGGATGACATAAAATCATTTGTTGCAGAACGAGTTGCTCCGTATAAGAAGATTCGAAAACTCGAATTCACGGATCAAATCCCTAAGGTCCCTTCCGGCAAAATATTACGCCGTGAATTAGTTAAAAGAGAGCGGGGGGGATAAATTCCCTGATTTATCAGGGAATTGTTTCGGGTTTCGGGTTAGCTTCCGAGTTGACTATAGGCCACGGCTGCCAGAATTCCGCCTAGGATAGGGCCGATTACTGGGACCCACGAGTAGGACCAATCGCTTGAGCCTTTATTGGATACCGGCAAGAGTGCGTGCATGAGGCGCGGGCCGAGATCTCTCGCTGGGTTAATGGCGTAGCCTGTTGTACCTCCAAGGCAGAGGCCAATTGCAAGTACGACCAATCCAACGGGTAGTGCATTAATGGCACCGAGGCCTACGTCAGGAGATACCATATATAAAACGGCGAATACCAGAACAAATGTCCCGATAGTTTCCGATAGTAAATTGGACATTGTGTTTTTGATTGCTGGTCCTGTACAGAATACCGCTAGCTTGGCACCTTTGTCTTCAGTAGCTCTAAAGTGGTCTTTATAAACCAGCCATACAAGAGCACCTCCAATTGAAGCTCCCAGCATTTGAGAGGCTATATATGGAGCCACTTCCAACCAGGGAAAGTTTCCGGCAACAGCAAGTGCAACGGTTACTGCAGGATTGATGTGAGCACCACTGAATTCAGCTACGCATAAAACAGCCGTAAAGACGGCCATGCCCCAGCCCATAGTAATCACAATCCATCCACTTGAATTCCCTTTTGTCTTGTTTAGGACTACGTTTGCTACAACGCCGTTACCTAAAAGAATGAGTATAGCAGTTCCTATCAGTTCTGCCAGGTAAGCATTTTCCATAGTGGTAGGTATTTGGTGGGTAAATGGTAAATTGGTAGGTCGAAAAGGGGGTTATTCGTCTTCTGCCCATCGAGCGGCTCGATCAAGCGCTTTATTCCAGCCTGATTTTAGATGTGCTACCTGGTCGGCAGGCATGGAGGGGGTATACTCTTGATCCAGTTGCCACTGCTGAGAGATTTCTTCCAATGAGCCCCAGTAGCCGACGGCGAGCCCTGCTAAATAGGCCGCTCCGAGAGCCGTGGTTTCAAGTGTTTTTGGGCGTAAAACGGGTACCCCAAGCATGTCTGATTGGAACTGCATGAGGAGATTGTTGGCTGAGGCTCCGCCATCCGCGCGCATCTGAGCCAGGTCAATGCCTGCATCTTTTTTCATGGCGTCCAAAACATCGGCTACCTGGTAGGCGATACCTTCGAGAGCTGCTCGCGCAAAATGGGCTTTGGTGGACCCTCTCGTAATGCCAGTAATCGTGCCCCTTGCATACTGGTCCCAATGGGGCGCGCCGAGTCCCGTAAATGCAGGCACAATATAGACCCCTCCGTTGTCTTCAACAGAGTTCGCAAGAGCCTCAATTTCAGGGGCAGAATCGATTATCTGCAGACCGTCTCGTAACCATTGAACCACAGCGCCGGCAATAAAAATACTACCCTCAAGCGCATAGTGCGTTGTATCCCCAATTTTCCAGGCAATCGTCGTCAGAAGGTTATTGTTTGATGCAACGGCTTTTTCTCCGGTATTCATCAACATAAAACACCCAGTACCATACGTATTCTTTACCATGCCTGCCTGGGTACACATCTGGCCGAACAAAGCAGCTTGCTGATCACCTGCAATACCTGCTACTGGGATGGGAGCGCCCAGAAGATTGGCATCTGCATGGCCGTACACTTCACTACTCGAACGAACATCGGGTAAGACACTTGCAGGTATGTCTAGTAAGTCAAGAAGCTCCTGATCCCATTCGCATGAATGAATGTTATAGATCAACGTTCGAGATGCGTTGCTTACATCGGTAATGTGTTTTTTGCCATTCGTTAAATTCCAGACGAGCCAGCTGTCCATGGTCCCGAACGCCAGATTGCCTGCTTCAGCTGCAGCGCGAGCTCCTTCAATGTTATCCAACAGCCATTTGATTTTTGTACCTGAGAAATAGGCGTCAATTACAAGACCTGTTTTGCTGCGAAACAGCTCTTCGTGCCCATTTGCTTTAAGTTTATCACAAAAACCAGCCGTTCTTCTGTCCTGCCAAACAATAGCATTTCCGATTGGTTTTCCAGTGGATCGGTCCCATAAAAGGGTTGTTTCTCGCTGATTGGTGATTCCAACCGCAGACACTTGGGAGGGATTGGTCCCTGTATTTTTCAAGACCTCTCTCGCTACATCAAGCTGGGTTGTCCATATTTCTTCTGCATTATGTTCTACCCATCCAGGCTTTGGGAAAATTTGCTCAAATTCTTGTTGTGCCACCCCATGAATGGTGCCCTGCTTATCGAACAAAATGGCTCTTGAACTGGTTGTGCCCTGATCTAGTGCGAGTATGTAATTCATAAAACGGAGAGTCTAGCGATCTTTTTAGGGGATCTTATGTAACGAATAGTCAAAAGAACGATCAGCGCTAAAATATAATCTTGAATCAATACATCCTAATCTTTGACAAATTAGCGCATGATTTTTTGCAACATCCCACTTCTAAATAGATTAATCGATCAATTTCTATAGGTATTCATGTTACGAATAGTCGTATTGTTTTTGTGTTTTTGTGTATGTCATGTGGAGAGGAGTTCTTCCCAGCCTATCCATTGGGGGGTCAGTGCAGGCGCAAGCATTCATGAACTAGATTTTGAGGCCCCCTTAGATTTTTGGGATGCCTCGAATCGCTCTTTTCCATCCGTTATGCTGCATATGGAATTACCTATGCGATTCATCGAGGGGCCGCTTGGCGAGTTGCTGTGGCTTAGTAGTGGCGTGCGCTACACACGCCTGGCATCAAAAGTAGATTTTGAGAATGAGGTGGGGAACGGCAATCAGTTGTTTACGGGTGCGTTCCGCATAAATCAGCACTATGTAGCTATTCCGGTACAGTTCCGGCTTGATCTGGGTAAACTGCCCGTTTTTATTGTCGCAGGCCCTGAGTTTGGTGTATTGGTATATGCAAATAAAATATCCGAAACGTTCACCCCAGTCGAATTTAGGTCGTCTGATACTAGAAAGATTACAGGCGATTTAAAGCGTGTGAATACGTCTCTATACGGAGGGATTGGAGTAGAATTTAAAAAAGGAGTTGCCTTATATGGACGGTTTGGACGCGGGTTGAATCACGTGCTCAAAGGGGGAGATCAAACGGTTAGTGTAAGCGATTGGTTAACAAATGAATTTGAAATTGGTTTAAAAGTGGATTTTGAACGATAAACGATCCGTGAGTTACTGCATACCGGACGATTTATGAATAGTAGACTCCATTACCAGGTCAAGCCATCGTTCAATGAGCGCCCAATCCTTCTTAATTACGTCCATAATATGCCTCGCCGTGTTGACAGCACTTGCTGTACACTATGAGAGAGAAAAAATAGAGTCTATTTTACAGACAAATGCTTCTGAGATTCTAGCGGAAAACCTTGATGATTTTACAACAGATCAATTATCCTTTGATGGAAGAGATGCAACCATTTTGGGAGTGGTCTCTTCTGAGGAAGAAAAAAAGCGAATTGAGGAATTACTCAATGGCGTGTGGGATGTCAGGGTTGTAAATAACCAGCTTTGGGTTGAGAGTAAGTCAATGGGAGGGGGGGCACAAAATGGAACCCTGGCTGACAGCATTCCGGATGCGGACGATATGAACGCGTTCCCCGATGGTGTCGCTAATTTCAGATTGAGTTATGTCGAGGGGGATTCAATTCAGTTAAGAGGGGTCTTCTCTGATTCTGTAATGCATGGGCGGGTGATTGATGTCGTTAGGAGTTCATTTCCTGAGTTCAGTGTTTCGCACGAGATCGAGGTAGATACTACGCTTGTTCGTCCTCATTGGTATCAATCATTGATGGCAATAGTGCCAACAGTGGGGCTTGTGGCAAAACCGGTGTTGAGTATTACCCGAGATGGAAAAGGGTTTAACCTGGGGGGCGAAGTATTTGGCGGCATCCAGAGAGAAGTAATCACTGAAGATGCGCTTAATGCTGTGGGAGATTCGCTTGTACTCAATACCACATTGGATCTCGCTGAAGCGGATGTTAGCGAAGAGGACGTTCGGGTGGCTACATTGAGGGCCCGAATACAAACCTTGTTAGCTACAACCAGGGTTCAGTTTCAGTTAAACACGGCGGATCTAACAGCTGAGTCTCTTGAAGTACTCAATCAAATAGCTCAACTCCTCAATGAAGCCCCGGACATACAGGTGGAAGTACAAGGGCATACAGACAATACGGGGTCCATCGCCTTGAATAGAACATTAAGCCAGCTCCGAGCAGAATCAGTGCAGCAGTACCTCACTCGTCGAGGAGTTGCAGGGGCAAGATTAACAGCAGTGGGTTATGGACCGGCTCGTCCCATTGCTACCAATTTAACCTATGAAGGCCGAGTAACAAATAGACGCGTAGAATTTAGCTTAAAAGGAGGATCCTGATGTTATTTCTTGCTGCTCAGATTTTTCTCTGGCTCGCAATTGCTTTTGCTGTTGGCGCAATCATCGGATGGTGGTACGGAAGTAGTTCGGCTATTGATAGCATGCAATCAAGTTTTGATTTTAAAAAATCGACGGAAGGCGGCGGCGGTGGTGGGTCGATTGGGGTTTTGAGTGATTCCCTCATGAAAACCCAGCAAGAGTTAAAGGATTGCCAGCAGAGCCTTGCTGTGGCCGAAACCAGGCTCAAGGAAATGGATCTTCGATACGAAAATACGGGAGACCAACCGACGGCTGGCGAAACACCCGTAGTAGAAGATGACTTTGAAGCACATTCGGAGCATGCCGGCGATGAAGAGCTTGCCTTAAGCGATCTGGAACAGGACGACTTGACGAAGATTCATGGAATCGGCCCTTACATTCAGAAGAAGCTGTATGAGATGGGTATATCCCTGTATAAGCAGATTGCACAATTGACTGAAGAAGACATAGAAGAAATAGGCAAGTCTATTAATTACTTCCCAAGTCGAATTATCAGAGATAACTGGAAAGAAAGCGCTCGTGATCTGCATCAGCAAAAATACGGCGAAGTTGTAAATAGCCAATAATCCAGTTTCCCGCTATCGTTTCGTGCTCTTGATTTTTTATTGACTGGTAAAATTTGGCCTACCAACTGCATGAATGAACATTGTAGTTCATGTGTAGAGATACTAGATTGTATTCTGTAAATCTAGTTCACAAATTTGGGTCATGGGATGTGGTCAGTACCCTTTAATTATATACGGTGTATAGTAGTTGGGATTTGCCTGTTAGTAGCAGGTTGTAGTGGTATGGAGCCTGGTGGTGGAGAAGAGATCGAAGAGCAGCCTGAATTGGATGAGACATTAGCGGACTTAATTACTTTTCAAGGTCAGCGTAGTCTACTTGATTTTGCCTTTCCTGAGAGCGATGATTTTGGTTCTATTCCCCAAGACCCAAACAATCCGTTGTCTGCTGAGAAAGTTGAGCTAGGTGCTTTACTGTTTCATGAAACTGCTCTCGCAACCAACCCTATTAAGGCAGAAGCAGTAGGGACTTATTCATGTGCTACCTGCCATCATGCTGGAGCCGGTTTTCAAGCAGGTATAGGGCAAGGAATTGGAGAAGGTGGGTCCGGATGGGGGCAAAACGGCGAGGGACGGCGAGCACAATCCTCTTATGCTCCTGATGACGTTGATATTCAATTGATACGCACTCCGTCAGTGCTAAATACGGCCTATCAGGAAGTAATGGGTTGGGCAGGAACGTTTGGGGTACGTGGGCCGAATAGAGGATCCGATATACTCTGGGAAGAAGGGACGCTGTTTGAAGTGAACAGGTTGGGATACGATGGGCTTGAATCACAAGCGATTGCAGCATTAACAAGGCATCGAATGGACAGCCTTGAAAACTCTATTGTCGCTACGGACCCAACGTATCAGGCCTTATGGGAGTCCGTGTTTCCTGGTGAGCCTGTGAGTACTGAACGTGTAGGCCTTGCCATTGCAGCTTATGAACGAACGTTACTTGCCAACAAGGCCCCTTTTCAACGTTGGCTAAAGGGAGATCGTATGGCTCTATCGGCTGCAGAAAAGCGAGGGGCAATCGTTTATTTTAGCAAGGGGGATTGTGAAACGTGTCATACTGGTCCATCGCTCAATCAAATGGATTTTTATGCATTGGGAATGCCAGATGTGCCTGGCGCAACGGAGGACATAGATATCTTGGGAAGAGGAGCGTACGTTCGTGTGGAAGAAGAGGAGTACAAGTTTAAAGTACCTCAGTTGTACAACTTGAAGGATAATCCTTTTTATGGGCACGGCGGAACGTTTAGGTCAATCCGCGAGGTCGTAGAATATTACAACGATGGTATTCCTGCTGTAAATCTACCTGCTGGCCGTCTTCCAGAGCAATTTGTGCCTCTTGAGTTGACAGACGATGAGATAGATGATCTGACACTGTTCTTAACCGAATCTCTGTATGATCCAGATCTTGATAGATATGCAAAGGCCACGCTTCCCTCGGGTAATTGCACTCCGGCAAATGATACCCAGGCAAAACGTGACCTTGGCTGCTAACTGTATTTCAGTTCTGGATTAACCGTTCTTAGCAAGAAGGTCTCTGATTTCTCCTAACAGTACTTCTTCTTTTGAAGGAGCAGGAGGTTCTGCTGGAGCTTCCTCTTCTTTTCTCTTCATTGAATTTACGCTTTTAACAACCATAAAGACTGCAAAGGCGACGATTAAGAAGCTGATCACGCTATTGATGAATACCCCATAATTAACTGTAGCAGCTCCAGCTTCTTGTGCAGCGGCTAAACTATCATAGGTACCTCCACCGAGGGCGATAAACAAGTTTGAAAAATCTACGCCTCCCAACAAGAGGCCCAACGGGGGCATCATTACGTCGTTAACAAAGGAGGTTACGATAGATCCAAATGCAGCACCAATGATGATGCCTACGGCCATATCCAGTACGTTGCCTTTTACGGCAAATTCTTTGAACTCTTTTAACATGATTGGTAGTTAGTGGGTTACAAAAACGAGGCTTCGATGAGTGGGTCGAGCGTTAGTATAGTGGTCAACATAAATAAATACAAGTAGTTGTGCGTTGTGCTCATCGAGAGTTTGTCGAATTATCGAACACTCCACAAAGAGTCAGGAATGTGGGCCTCGTCCATAATAGAGAGCATCTCGCGCACTTTTTCTGGGTGTTGGGCAGCAACATTGACTGATTCTGAAATATCCTCATTTAAGTTATACAGTTCTAGCTCTCCGGAAAACATGGGTTGCCGCACAGCTTTCCAGTCACCCTCCCTGACAGCCTGTCTGGATCCTCGTTCGTAAAACTCCCAGTATAAGTATGGATGGCTCGCTTGATCCGCTGCCCCAATAAGAGTAGGGTGGAGGCTGATGCTGTTTGTGTTTACTGGGGTTCTAGCATTTGATAGCTCGGAAAAAGTCGCCATGAAGTCGCCAAAGTACCCCATATGATCACTCACTGAGCCAGGCTCAATAGTGCCTGACCACCGTGCTATCAAAGGGACGCGAATCCCTCCTTCATATAAATCCCTTTTTATTCCTCTGAGCGGGCCGCTGGAGTCAAAATAGGTAGGGTCGTTGCCGCCTTCAGCATGCGGGCCATTGTCGGACGTGAAAAAGATGATCGTGTTATTGCCAAGGCCAAGATCGTCCACCTTTTCGACGAGCCGGCCAATGTCCCTGTCCATTCTACTTATCATGGAAGCCAGGCCCTGTTGCGGCTCAGGCCAGGAGGCTTCTACATACGGCTCGTAGTCAGGCACCTCCATCCCTTCCTGGCCCGCCTCATTATTTGCATGAGGGATGGTTAGTGTGAGGAGCAGGAAGAAGGGAGATTCTTTGTTTGTTTCAACGAATTCTAATGCCTCAGCGGTCATTAAGTCATGGCTGTAGGTCGTTTTTTCAATTGAATGCCCTGCTCCGTCTTCTCTCTTGGGCTCAGGAAGCACATTGCCTTCCAGTGGAATGCGTTCCGTATTTCGGAATAGGAATTCAGGGTAGAAATTATGAGCATGCCTTTGCCCGAGGTACCCAAAGAAATAATCAAACCCTTGCCTGTTTGGCTCACCTTCAGAGCCTGGGGCGCCGAGCCCCCATTTGCCGATTAATCCAGTCGTGTATCCTTGCTGTTTTAACACTTCTGCAAGGGTTACCGTTTCATCTTGTAATGGGTGTTGGCCCATTGGCCGCACTTCTTTATTTCCCCGGATCTCGTTTTGCCCAACAGGGATACCGGTCATGAGCACGGCTCGCGATGGCGCGCATACTGTGGAGCCAGCATAGAAATCAGTGAACATTATTCCTTCTGCCGCCAACTGGTCCAGGTAGGGCGTTTGAATCTGGGTTTGGCCGTACGCTCCCAGGTCCCCATATCCAAGATCATCAGCTACGATGAGGATGATATTTGGAGGTGCTGTAGGAGTAGTCTGGGTTTGGGGAGTACACGCAACAGTTGTGAGTAAGCAGGTAAGACAAAAAAAGAGTACTTTCGAGGAGGGCATGAAATTCCTTCTGGTTTATCGGAGTGGTATGAGCGTCAGGTTAAAATAGTACTTCGAAACAAAGCGTGCCTCAAAAATACAAGTTGAACCCACTTAATTGTTGCCTCAGAGTCAGAAAAATACAATGATAGATGCTGTCGAGCCAATATGGCGCAAACCCATTGACGTTGCAAAGCTTAATAAGACTGAAAAAAAGGTTTTGCCTGGGTATCTAGGAATTGAAATTACAGAGTTTGGGCCAGACTACCTGTGTGGGACCATGCCAGTAGAAGAGCGGACGATGCAACCGTTTGGTGTACTTCATGGAGGTGCGTCTGCAGTGCTGGCCGAAACACTGGGCAGCATTGCTGGCTATTTTTGCCTGGCCGATGAAAATGCGAATTGCTTTGGGGTGTCCATTAATTCCAGTCATATCCGCCCCGTTTCAAGCGGACTGGTTACAGGTAAAGCGATGCCATATCACATTGGTCGAACGACCCATGTGTGGAATATTGAGATCGTAAATGATAGCGGAAAGCTTGTAAATGTGAGCAGGCTTACGTTGGCAGTCGTTCATAGATAAGAGACAATAAGAAAGGGTGAGGCCACCGAAAGGCCCCACCCTTAATACTAGATGTACTGCTTTTGAGGGTATGACTAGAAGTCCATACCGCCCATGCCGTGTCCATGGCCGTGGCCCATGTCAGCAGCAGCAGCTTTATCTTCAGGCTGATCAGCTACAACCGTTTCAGTAGTCAGGAGAAGACCTGCTACAGAAGCAGCGTTCTGAAGAGCAGTACGAGTCACTTTAGTTGGGTCGATAACACCCGCCTCAATGAGGTTCGTGAATTCTTCAGTGCGTGCGTTGTAACCGAAGTCTTTTTTGCCTTCGCGTACTTTCTGCACGATGATAGATCCTTCTTGTCCAGCGTTAGCTGCAATCTGACGAAGAGGCTCTTCAAGTGCTCGGCGAACGATAGATACACCAATTTTTTGGTCCTGGTTTTCAGTCTCAACCTTCTCTAGTACTGGGAGAGCACGAAGATAAGCAACACCGCCACCAGCGATGATTCCTTCTTCGATAGCAGCACGCGTTGCATGCAATGCATCTTCAACACGTGCTTTTTTCTCTTTCATTTCAGGCTCAGTCGCAGCACCGATTTTAAGTACAGCAACACCACCAGAGAGTTTAGCAAGGCGCTCTTGAAGCTTCTCACGATCATAGTCGCTCGTTGTAGCTTCAATTTGCTGCTTGATCTGGTTTGTACGTGCTTTGATGAGGTCACCTTCGCCTGCGCCATCAACAACCGTTGTGTTGTCTTTGTCGATAACAATTCGCTTTGCCTGGCCTAGGAGGTCGACAGTAGCATTGTCCAGCTTGTATCCTTTTTCTTCAGAGATTACTGAACCACCTGTAAGGATCGCGATGTCTTCAAGCATTGCTTTACGACGATCGCCGAATCCAGGAGCTTTAACAGCAGCAACGCGAAGTGTACCACGGAGCTTGTTAACAACCATAGTTGCCAGTGCTTCACCTTCAACATCTTCTGCGATAACTACAAGAGGCTTGCCCATCTGAGCAATTTTCTCCAGTACTGGAAGAAGATCTTTCATCGCACTGATCTTCTTGTCATGGATCAAGATGTATGCATCTTCAAGAACAACTTCCATGTTGTCTGCGTCGGTCACGAAGTAAGGAGAAAGGTAACCGCGGTCGAACTGCATACCTTCTACTACATCCAGGTTGGTGTCTGTACCACGTGCTTCTTCTACCGTGATAACACCGTCTTTTCCTACTTTCTCAAAAGCGTCAGCGATAAGGCTGCCAATGCTTGAGTCATTGTTCGCAGAGATCGTAGCAACCTGAGCGATTTCAGATTTGTCTTCGATTTCTCGGCTTTGAGAACGGAGGTTTTCAATAATGTCAATTACAGCACGGTCGATACCACGCTTGAGATCCATTGGGTTTGCACCAGCCGTTACGTTCTTCAAGCCAGCCGTCATGATAGACTGAGCAAGAACTGTAGCCGTCGTTGTTCCATCACCAGCAACGTCACTGGTTTTTGATGCTACTTCTTTCACCATTTGGGCGCCTACGTTCTCGATTTTGTTGTCGAGTTCGATTTCCTTGGCTACAGTTACGCCGTCTTTGGTTACTGTAGGTGAACCAAATTTCTTTTCAATGATCACATTACGCCCTTTAGGGCCTAGAGTAACCTTAACCGCGTCTGCGAGTTTGTCAACACCTCGCTTAAGAGCAGTTCGGGCATCTGAATCAAAAATGATTTGCTTTGCCATAATATATCTTTATCTATCTATTTGTCTTTCTCGTTCGGAGGAATTTGCTTCCGGGGCACGAGTGTAGTGGATGGTTATAACAGATTAATCAACAATACCGAGGATATCAGACTCTCGCATGATCAGCAAGTCTTCTTCTCCTACATTGATCTCAGTTCCTGCGTACTTCCCATAAAGCACAACGTCATTCGGCTTTACAGTCATATCGATTTTGTTTCCGTTTTCAACTCGGCCTGGACCTACTGAAACGACTTTGCCACGCTGTGGCTTCTCTTTTGCAGCGTCAGGGATATAAAGACCGCTGGCCGTTTTCTCCTCTGCTGGCTCAGGGCGGACGACTACTCGATCGCCTAAGGGTTGAATGCTTGACATTTACAGATTCCTCCTGTACAAGTATGTTTAGTGAAAGAGGTTATATATTCATTTCTAGGTTTAGCACTCTGTCATTGTGAGTGCTAATAATCCCACAGCATCCCCCGTGCCAATCAATAATCATCGTACTTTCTGTCACAGATTAGTGACATTGTGACACCTGTCACTTAATTTGTGACAAAGAGGCGTAACCTCACGTGAAAATGTCGTATAATGAGTTGCACGAGGGGCGATTACTTAAACTTCATGAACGCATGGATTTGAGTAATCTATGGGCGGTGTATAAAATGTAGCGTCCAATAAACTGCGCGAAATACCCCATGTTCCCCCTCTGAATCGACGAACAAAGAGGAATTTATAATACAGAATGAGACTACAATTCGCGGGCTCAAAAGTAGGTTTACTTTTTCTTTTGCTATCCGTTGTCGTTTTTGTGCTCCTTTTGCTACCACCGTCTGTATCCGCTGAATGGCGATTTATGATTATGACAGCGTTTTCGTCGGTGTGTCATCAAATTCCTGAGCGTTCCTTTCATGTTGCAGAGACGTCGTTGGCCGTATGCCATCGGTGTACGGGTATTTATGCCGGGATTCCCATGGCCATGATGGGAATCATGATAACAAAGGGCTGGAGGATAACTAAGAATACCTGGGCCTCACTATTATTCGGCTCTTTGTTTTTGTTGGGGCTGGATTGGGGGCTAACCGTACTCGGATTCTGGGAGAATACAATGCTCTCGCGGTTAACAACTGGACTACTATTCGGGCTTGCTGCCGGGGCTTTCCTGGCTGTTGTCGTCCAGAAGCAAGGACGCAATCCTGACGTTGAAAGTCCAGATCATAATTTTGTATTATAATGGCATTAGATGCACATTCACCCACATTTATTAACCAAGCCTAAGGACCATCTATGACGGGTAAATCTCAATCTATTTTGTTAGCCGGTGCTGTAAGTGGCGTTATTACAGCTGTTCTTTCCATTTTCCAACCCTGGGGGGGGTGTGCATGTTGTATTACGTACATTGGCGCAGGTATGCTATATGTATGGCATCATGCTAACAACCAGGACCACGGTTTTTCAATGACAAGTGGGGAGGGAGCTGGATCTGGAGCACTTGCTGGTGTTGTGGCTGGTATCGTTGCCATGATTCTTGGCTTCGTATTGCAACAAGCGGGAATGGTGCCAGGACCTGAACAATCTCTAATCGATATGCGTGAGCAAGGGCAATTCACTGATGAGCAGATGGAAACGATTGAGGGTATCGTTATGTCTCCATTTATGTATGTAATCGGCGCGTTTATTACTGCGATAGTTGGCGCTGTACTAGGAGCTATCGGTGGAGCATTAGGTGCAAGTTTATTCGCGAAGGGTGAAGTCTAATTAATTGAGATCAATCCCTGCGCGGCGGAAAAGAGCGCCTTGTTAGGATCGTTTGAAGAACAATAGCTTCTGCTAGACCTTTCTTGCTTTTGAGGCGCGATTTTAACGGGTGCTCTTTGTGAACGCGTTGTGCTTTCTGCGGTTGAGACGTACCGCTTGTTTCAGGATGGGCATGTTTAAACGCATCATCATAGTACGCTGACTTGCGGAAAGAATCCTCGTACGTGGTTTTCTTCTCTAGCGTTTTCTGAGAATAGGATTCTGTGTAGATCGTTTTGGACTCCAATTCTCTTGACGGAATACTGGATTCCATCGAATGAAATTCAGGTTCATACGTGGGTCTTTTTGGCTTGACCTCTGGAATTGGATCTTTCTTTTCTGGAAGTACAGTAGGCTGAGAAGGTTGCTGGCTTGGGGGAGGGTCCCCTCGGAGAACTGCTTCAATTTCTCTAATGGCCTCCTGGAGAGGATCCAGGGTAGGCTGGCCAGTACCGTCTGAAGGAGATTGCTGTACAGGAGGTCGCTTTTTGTTTTTCTGAATACCCCTGAGCATTGAAAAAACAATGATTGCTATCCAGAAAAGGACTTCTATGCCACCCATGAATCTCTTGTCTTATTGAAGTTATACTGTTCTGGTTAAAAGAACGCAAAAGGAATCATAAAGATCAACGCTCTCTATTTGATCACAAGGAAAGGTTCAGATATAACTTGGGCTGCTGTTTCAATTCGTACTACGTAAAGTCCCTGCCCCAATGAAGCTACATTAAGTGTGAGAAAGTGCCTGCCTGGTCGTCTTTTTGTCTCCTGGGAATTCAGTACTAGTCGGCCAAGCGCATCATAGACCTGCATGCGAATGGTAGCCTCTTCAGGAATGTCCAGGACCAATGTCGCCTGATGGGATACCGGATTGGGGTAAAGAGACGAAATGACAAACTCTTTTGGCGCGGGAAGCTCTACCTCAAGTTCGTCGAGCAATACTTTGGTTGATGAACCATGAGGTTGAAATAGAATCCGATATTTATACGAACCCGAAATTAGTAAAGGATCGTTGAACGAATAGCTTTTGATTTCTGTTGAGATACCTTCTGATTCAACGATGGCAACTTGCTGGAAAAAGGATTGCTCTGTAGTATTGAGTTGATGCGTTGACACTGGAGCACGCTCTATGATAAAAACTCCTGAACTATTTTGGCTGACAGTACTCCATTCTATCAGGACTTCGCTACGGGTTGATGTTGCATTCGCAACACCGAATTCAACAAGAGCCACGGAGTCTTCAAGGCCGGATACAATGAGTGAAAAGGCCTGTTGCTTGGCGGAACGAAGACCATGATGTGCTTCAACTTGGAGTATATAGGTACCTGGTGGAGCATTCTCCACAAAAATTTGCTCAACAGGGTCAACGCTATTTACTTCAGAACGAGCTAGTGCTGACGGATTAGAAGGGTCTAATACAAAAGGCAGATAGGTTTGATTGGTTTCAGTGTTTGTAAGACGGATGTCCAGATCATGTATGAGAACCGGTGTCCGATTATCCAATATTGAAGAGTCACTTGCGTCTAATGGGACAAATCTGGGGTCAGCCCATGATAGGGTTACTCGAATATCGCCTCGCTCTGGATGAACGAGATCGAGTGTAAAAAGTGAATCGCTGATTAGTTCATGTTCTTGAACTGAGGTCGGGGATCGGAATGCATGTTGGAGGTGAAGAGCAGCTTTTTCAGCGTCCAGCAATCCCCATCCATACTTATAGTCAGGGCCTCTATCGCCGAGATCAGAAGCCGTGTGGATAACCAGGCCCTTGAGTGTTGCCGCCCTCATGAATTTGCCAAAGAGCTGGTTTGAGAGCTGCTGCAGAAGGAGCAAGGAGCCTGCAATATTCGGAGTGGCCATCGACGTGCCGGAGTAAGTGGCGTAATCTGAAAAGCCTGTTGCTACGGTTGAGAAGAGGTGTTCTCCGACTCCAACAATGTCGGGTTTGATTCTACCATCGTCCGTTGGTCCAGTGCTGCTAAAGACGCTTAATGCTAAGGTGTTATCTAACGTATCCGAATACACTGAACCCACAGTAAGTGCATTCTTAGAGAGGGCCATGCTTGTTATGGTATCATATCCGTTTGAACCGCCATCGGGAGAAAGGGGATGTGTCGCTATATCATACTCCCGCCATCTTTTGTCCCCATCAAGAGCGAGGTATAGGCCTGTTGTAGGCCCATGATCATCGCGTTCGTTGCCCGCAGATACAACGGGCAAGTAATACGGGTTTGTATATGTAATATGGTCAAAATTTGAAGCTTCCTGGTCATAATAACCAAAGGTGTAATCCTCTTGGGCGCTTATAGTGGGATCACCAAACCACTGCCACCTGCTGCTGTCTTGTGTCAGGTTGAACTTATGCCAACCTGCGATGCGGCCGTAGGAGTGATTAGACACGAGCATGTTGTTTTCAGCTTCAACAATCATCTCGCTCAAGTGAAAATTCCAATTGTAGGAGTGCAAGCGAGCTTTCGGAGCCATGCCTCTGGCTTCTGGAGTAATGCCAGAAGCAACGAGGGTCCCTGCAACATGGGTTGCATGATTTGATGAGCCGCCGGTCTCTTTGGGTAAAATGCGTACGTTATGCTCTTGATGCCGGTCATATACGATACTGGCATCCCATATACCTATCGTAAGGTTACTGCCATCCAGGTTAATCCCCAGGCCGTTACCTTCGTGTAGCCGGGATGTTTTGGTGATAGAGCTAGCCCTCTGGTTGTGAGTAGTGAAGAAAATAGGATGGGCATTGCGGAATCCTACAATGCCAACGACACTTGCATCGTCCAGAAAAAGAAGCTCTGGGACAGCGTTGTCTTGTGCCCATTGTCTTGCTGCTTCAAGATTGGTGCTTTCTAGGTCTTGTATCTGAGAAGGTGTTGGTTCAGGCTGCTGCGCAAAAAGAGGAGAGATTGAAGAAAAGGCAAGTATAGCAGCGACCTGGATATGAAGTCGAGTCATGAGTTGCACGCATTAAGAGAGAGGTGTATCTGCTGATTCTCTTTAGGTGCAAAGTTGAGGCCGATCTAACGAAGGGGATTTATCTTGGATCGAACAAGGAAGGAGACTGCATTCGATCCAGGTAGGACTCTATGAGCTTTCTGTGAGCTCTGTGGAAAGCAAAATCGTCTAATTCAGAGGTAGATACCCAGCGAGTATCTTTATTGACAACGGATTTACTGGAGTGTAGCGTACCAGTGAATGCATGCACTGTTATTTTGAAGTGAGAATATGCATGGTTAATTGCCGGCAGCGCAGAATTAATCGTGATCGATAGCCCAAATTCAGCCAGGAAATAGCCTTTACATGAGGATTCCTTCGAGGATTCCTCTCCAATCCGAGTGCCTGGGAATTCCCAAAGGCCGCCAAGCATCTGGTCTTCGCTGCGTTGTTGGATTAGAAGTTTTCCGGCATCGTTTTGAATAATTCCAGTTACTAAATGGTGGTGCGGTATGGGAGCTTTTTTCTTAACGACCGGAAAAAGGTCCACCGATTCCGTTTTATGGGCACAACAAAAAGAACGAACGGGGCAGTTCTGGCAGTCAGCCTTTTTCGGAGTACAGCATGTGGCTCCCAACTCCATCATAGCCTGGTTGAAATCGCCAGGGTATTGAGGTGAAACCAGGGTGTCTGACAGCACTTGAAGTGTTCGTTTCGTCTTGACGGAGCTGGTTTGTTGATCGTTGCACGTTAGCCGTGTAAGTACACGAATGACATTCCCGTCAAGGACGCCATGCGGTTTCTTGAACGCTATCGAAGCGATAGCGGCCGCTGTGTACGGTCCTATGCCTGGAAGCTTGAGAAGAGCGGTGTAATCGGCGGGCAACTGCCCGTCATGTTCACGTATAATCTGTTTAGACGCCTTGTGCAGATTTCTGGCTCTTGAATAATAGCCAAGGCCTTCCCAGTTGAGTAACACCTCATCCAGAGAGGCTTCTGCAAGATCATGAAGGGTAGGAAATGAGGAGATGAACCGCTCGAAATAGGGCCGGGCTTGATCTACCCGGGTTTGCTGGAGCATGATTTCCGATATCCAGATATGGTAGGGATTGCTCGATGTTCGCCAGGGCAAATTTCTGGAATGCGTAGCATACCAGCTAAGCATTGCGTTCCGAAATGTTTGAATATCCGTGGGGCTAAAATCCAACGCGATTTAGAAGAGTAGGCTTTATGATGGTTTTTAGCGAATATCTACTTGAATTACCAGCTCTTCTGTATTTACTCCGTTTCTAGATCCAGAGAGAAGAATCTCATGCTTGCCCACATCTTTTGCCAGTGTTCTCCAGAAAAAAGACCGCTCATGAATCCAACTAAGAGCTGGGGATTTTCTGATTGAGTAGGAATCAACCGATCTTCCTTCTATCGATGTTGGCAGATTAAAAATAAGGACATCACCAGCTTGTATGACAAAGGAAAGCGTTTCAGCTCTAGATGTATGGACGTCACCTATCCAATTTGCGATCGTTTGCTGATACGCATTGGGTGCTAGTTCAAACGAGATCTCGGTAGTGGGGGGATGAGGTGGAGCAATAAAGGAGATTATAAGAAGTAAAGACCCTACAAGAGTAGTAATCATGGGAGTTAATGTTTATGCCATTAGTTAAAGTGTTGTAATATATACATTTCCAGTACATTCTTGTACCCAATTTTTTGATTTTAGAAGAAAATCTAACCTGGAACCCTGATTAATTATCAGTCGTAGTCGAAAAAGAGTACGAGATTTCGCACGGGTAAATACATATCACTATGGCAAAAGCAACAAGGCAACTCGTTGAAGCGCTAAGGAATTCAGCTGCTGGCCTATCAGCTGGGAAGAAATACGAATGGGGGCACGTTGGAAGGTGTAATTGCGGGCACCTCGTTCAGCATGTCTCTGGACGATCCTCATCAGAAATAATTAAGATTTTTGGGCCTCAGCTTGATGAATGGACCGAGCATGCAAATGACTACTGCGGTATTACGGGATTGCCCGTTCAGTCCCTTTTTGATGACCTGGAGTCCATTGGGTTTTATTCGGAGGATGTTCGGAATCTAGAATATCTTAGAGATACAGACGTCTTACAGCGATTGCCTGAAGAGAAGCGATATCTTAAACATAATAATAAAGAAGACGTTGTCCTCTATATGAACACAATGGCAGAGTTGCTGGAAGAAGAACTGGCATAACAACTGGCATTTCTTATCTTAGGTACAGCTACCTTAATGCAAAGGGCGCTTTCTGTTCTCAGCAAACTTGCCTTCTATGCAACGAATATTATAGGTGAGTATTACACTACCCATATCGAGTAGGTATCATTCAGATGCACGCTCAACTGCATCGAAGGCCATGTGATATACCAATTCAAAAACACGATTCATTTTGCAGAATTCAGTGGAAGAGTTGCAGGATACCGGGGCATCCGTTCAGGCTGCAAAAAAGGATGATCAATCCCAACCGTTTGTATCTGTTTTTATGTCCGTTTACAACGGGGGCGACTATCTAGCAGACGCTGTTGAGTCCGTCTTAAATCAAACGTATCAGAATTACGAATTTATCATTGTGAATGATGGATCGAAAGATGGTACGGCTGACTATCTGGATGCTTTGAAAGACGAAAGAATCAAGGTCATTCATCAGGAGAACCAGGGACTCGGGAAGCCTCTGAATAAATGGATGAGGACATGCGAGGGGAAGTATGTAATGCGGTTAGATGCAGACGATATCTGTCATGAAACCCGCATGCAGAAACAAGTGGAGTTTTTAGAAGCCAATCCTGAAGTGATTTTAGTAGGTAGCCAGATTCAGATGTTTTCTGAAAAAGGCAAGGGGTCTGTTTCCTCTTTGTTTACCGATCATGAATCCATACTTGGGGGGATGCTTAATGGATGGCACACCCAATCTCACCCAACGATCATGTGGAGAAGGACGCTGCTTAATCATATTCCCGGTTATGCATTCTCTGGAGCTGGAGAAGACTGGAGTTTTCTCTTAGATGCCGCCCGGTTTGGAAAACTGGCCAATCACCCTGATGTCTTGTA
The DNA here is from genome assembly GCA_019634345.1 of Rhodothermaceae bacterium. Taxonomy (GTDB): domain Bacteria; phylum Bacteroidota; class Rhodothermia; order Rhodothermales; family JAHQVL01; genus JAHQVL01. The sequence goes on along the minus strand of JAHQVL010000359.1, from coordinate 3,288 downwards.
TTACTATCGATTGCATGGGGCAAGCAATGCGTGGAAAGGGGCCAAGCGCGTACAGGCTGGTTTGACGTATGCAATTAGGCGGTATGAGTTATTTATTAAAACAGGCGAAGAGTACCCGCTGGATGACTTCATGAAAGAATGGAATCAACGCTCACTCATCAAGGTACTCAACACCGAGCTTCAGGCTATGTCCGCCGTTTTATACCGCAAAGCCATGCTCGACAATATGGAGGGCCGTAAGGTGCCTTATTTTGCAAGATTGGGGATGGCCGCATTGCTAGATCCAGCAAAAACTGTGGGAGCAATAAGGAAAAAGTTAAAGGTTAAGGTTCGCTCAAGTTAGTGGATACAGAAACGGAGAAGGGCAACCATCGTTGAAGTATTCCCACCATTCATTGTCCTGCTCCATCCTTACTGCGCATGGTTCTACCTGTTTACAAGGTAAATGCATTTCTGAAGCCGCTGGTGCTTCTTGCTATTGGGCTTTTGCACATATGCGTAGTAGATAGCTTTGCACAGGCGCAATCAGTACGATTGGACATCTTTATCGACTCCGAGTTTTCTTCATCAATTGCTGAGGCAACAGCGATAGATAGCCTAAACGTGCATGTAAATGACGCAATTTATGAGCAGCGACGCAAAGGATATTATCTGGCTGTGCTCGATTCTATAGCCTGGAATGCACCCAAGACCATAGGCGCCATTTATATCCAACGTGGTCCCTTGCTTGCGGTACAGCACATCAATATCCAAGGCGCTAAAGAAAAGGAGCAAGCCGATCTTCTCAGGCTTATGGATACAAAGCCGGGGCAGGTGCTTTTTCCTGAGCAATTATCTTCAGACCTGGATCGCATACTTCGGTACTACGAAACACAGGGATTTCCTTTTGCGAAAATCGAGGTGCCAACGATACAAGTCGAAAAGGGTGAGAATGGAGTATCGGGAATAGCTCTTGATATACAGATCGAGGAGGGTGGGAAGGCGCGCCTTAACGACGTGCTTGTAATTGGAGCCAAGAGGACGCGGCAATCTTATATCGAATACTTGATTGGGCTACGAAGAGGGGATACGCTGAAAGAGGATCTAGACGTAGTTCGAAATAAATTGGCATCTGTAGGGCATTTTGTGCAAGTGGCTCCCATTGAGTTAATTGAAGTCGGGGGAGATGACTATATCGCTGTCATTCAGGTTCAGGAAGATGTGCCCGGTGCGTTTGACCTGGTTTTAGGGTACCAGCCGCCTGCAAATAATGCAAATAACGGAGGTGTTGTAGGGAATGGCCATTTGGACTTGCGAAATATGTTTGGAATGGGCCGGCGTATTTCACTTCGGCTGAACAGATTGCCCGGGCAAATCAGCACGCTTGAAGCACATTATGCAGACCCTTATTTCTGGGGTTCTCCATTAAGCATCGAAGGTGGCTTTGAGGGGATACAGCAGGACTCTACGTATAATCAGCAATCATACAGAGCCGCATTAGGGTATCGCCTGCTAGACGGGGTTGATATATTTGCCACTATCAACCGGGAAGCTGTGCGTCCCGGTCAATCCGGCGTCCAACTGATTGGTAATACTCAGCGCATAGCCCGATCTGAAATCACATTCTGGGGATTTTCTATTCGGTATAGAAAAATCGATTCGCCTGCTAACCCCCGAAAAGGCATCCACCTTGAAACGGGCGTCGAAGGTGGGCGAAAGCGAAGGTCTGCCTTTCAGTTAGAGGGTGATGGCCGACTAGAAGCATCCGGGGATACAACCATGAGCACTCGTAGGCTTCAACAACAGCGGCTCAATGTATCCTTAAGAGGGTACATTCCTTTTTATCAGCGGCAAGTGCTGGTGATGGGCAATGACACGCGTATCCTGGTAAGCGACGAATTTGATACGAGCGACCTCTTCCGGCTCGGAGGCGCCCAGTCTTTAAGGGGGTATGACGAAGAGCGTTTCCGAGGCAGAACAGTAAGCCGTGCTTTGATTGAATGGAGGTATTTGTTTGAGAGGACGTCCTATGCATACCTGTTCTTTGATGTGGGTTATGTGGACAGGCCACAAACAGCTGACTTTGAGGCAGAGCGCAACATATATCCGGGATATGGATTAGGTATGCAATTTCAGACAGGAATAGGACTTATCAATACCAGCCTGGCGTTGAGTACACTTGATTCACCCTCACAAGCTAAAGTTCATGTAGGACTTTCCTTTGGGTTGTAATGTTGAAGCAATGACAACACTGTATTACTTACCTAAAGCCCATATATCCGGCAATTTAGCCTCTTTGCCTCAGGAAGAAGCACATCACGCAGTGAGTGTAGTCAGGCATAAAGCGGGTGACATGGTGTATGCCGTGGATGGGGAAGGAGGGTGGTACCAGATACGGTTGAGTCGGGTAGGCAAGCGAGTTGCAGAGGGCGAAATTCTAGATACTCAGGTAGAATATGGTGAACCCACCTATAAACTCACTGTAGGCCTGGCCGTGCTCAAAAACCAGAAGCGATTTGATCTTTTTGTAGAAAAAGCAGCAGAGCTCGGTGTATCCAGGATTGTACCACTCATTACTTCAAGAACGGAGAAGAAGAAGCTTAAGGAAGAACGGGTTCGGAAAATTCTGAGAGCTGCGATGAAGCAATGCGGCCGATCTCGTTTAATCGAATTAAGTGAGGTTTGTTTATTAAATACGTTCCTTAATGACGTTTCTGATTCCTTGTTACTGTGCTGCCATGAACGAGAAAAAGCAGAGTCAGCCTTATACAGGCGATTGGAAGACTACAGTGGGGAACGAGAAGCAACGGTGATTGTTGGGCCGGAAGGTGGTTTTACCGATGAAGAGATAGAACAGGTGCAATCGGTTGGTTTTAAACTGACCTCCCTGGGCACTCGCCGGCTCCGTGCCGAAACAGCAGCCATTGCAGTGAGCACTGGAGTCATGCTGCACTGGTCATAAAGAAAAGCAACTATGAATAGCGACGGCAATCAGGATATTGAAGAGAAGAAATTAGCGTCTGAGAAAATGTTCTCGGGCAAATTGCTGCATGTGTACAAAGATAGCGTTCAGTTACCTGATGGAAATAGTACCATCAGGGAATGGATCGATCATCCCGGCGCTTCAGCCATTATCCCTTTGTTTGAAGACGGGACTACGCTATTGGTAGAGCAGTACAGGTATCCCGTACAGCGCATTATGCTTGAAATTCCTGCCGGTAAACGCGATGGTAACGAACCTTTTATTGAGACGGCCAATCGGGAATTGGATGAAGAAACCGGATGGAAAGCCGGCAAAATTGTTGATCT
>JAHQVL010000358.1 GCA_019634345.1 Rhodothermaceae bacterium | reverse complement strand
GGTTCGTTTGAAAAAGCCCTGGAGGCTGCAAAGAAGGCGTTGTCGATTCAAGATAATGTCCTTAGCCCCAATCATCCCTTTAAGGCCTCAACTTACAATAGCCTTTCGATTATCTACCATAATATGGGCGCTTATGAAGCGGCAATACAGGCCCAACAGAAAGCACTGGCAATACAGGAGAAAAACTTTGAAGCCAACAACGCTCACATTGGAACCTCCCACTATAACATTGCAGTGAGTCTCCTAAAGCTAGAAAGATACGAGCAGGCTTTAGAATCGGCATTAAAAGCGCAGGAATCGTTGAATGCGCAGAACAACCAGGATCATCCTAATTATGCATTGTTACACAACACGCTCTCTCTTATTCACTTAAACCTGGGCAATTTCCAGCAAGCATTAGATGCTGCACAAACATTTACTAAAATTCAAGAGCAAAGACTAGAACCAAACCATCCAGAACTGGCCATTGCCTATGTAAACCTCTCTGAAATTTACCTCAACCTGGGCAACAACGAAATGACCCTTACAGAGCGACAAAAAGCCCTTGTTATTCAAGAGAATGACTCAACCACCACTGCTTTTGATCTTCTGAATTCCTACATACATATTTATAGGTTTTCTGAGGAAAAAGGGGATCACAGAACGGCTGTCGACATGCTGCAAAAATCAATCGCACTTGCGGAAGGCCCATACAAAACGGAGGACCCGGCAACTATACCGAATATGTATCTTTTCTTAGCGCAAAGTCTAATTGAACTGGAACAATACGAAGATGCGAAAGGGCACCTCTTACGTGCAGCGAGCATGTATGGAGAGTTGGGAGACAAATATGCTGAATACAAATCTGCTGCCATAACATTATTTACAGACACCGTCCTTGCAGCTAGCGGCCAAAACGCTGACGAAGATCAGTACCCAACTTCAGTAGAGACTTATTACGAAGCTGCCTTTGATTTTTTCCAGCAAGGGCAATACAGGCAATCCATCGAACAATTTAACCTACTCCTGGAAGTACAACCCGATCACGCGGATGCACACGTTCTTCTAGGACGGTGTTACTATGAATTGGGAGAATATCAAGATGCCATACGATTCTATGAGCAAGGCTATCAACTAGCCCCAGAAAACAAACAACTTTATCATAATAACATTGGGTTTGCCTATGCAAAACTGAAAGATTTCGAGAATGCCAAAACCCATTTTGAACAGTTAAGCCAACTCAACCCAACAAATCCATTTACCCCCAGAGCATGGGCCGTGTACTACGCACTCCAGAACAATACAAAGGAAGCCCTATCTTATCTAGAAAAAGCTATTGAATTAGGGTATGATGATATTAACTGGATCAAAACAGAGGAAAGCCTGAACAGTATTCGAGAAGAGATTAGATACAAAGATATTGTCAACCAGATTGAAGATACTGTTGGGATAAATTAATCCTCTACGTCCTATCTGCAAGCATCTTCTCCCATATTACAGTATCTAGTGCCTCGTTCACACACCTCTCAACCTCTCCATCAAACCCGGAACCGGTCTCCCTCCAGAGAGAGCAGAATGTTTAAGGCATTGCCGTAGTCGCAAACCGCTGAAATAGGATAGACTGAGTACATCGAAACTCACCTCACCCTCTCCAGCACCACCTCCCCAACCTGCTCCCTCCTCCACCGAACCACACATTCTGCTGCCTCTACAATCTCGCTTGGCAATCTCTTCTGCCCCCTGGGTGCAATCGCAATGATTGGCTTGCCCAGCCGCTGTGCTTCTGCAACCTCATAGGCAATCCACTCACTATGGGCCGTGTACATGCCGGCGATAATAAGGACGAGGTCCGCCTCTACGATTTGCTGTGTAATAGCCGCTCGCAATCGGACCACATCATCACCCTCAATCCCATCATGACTCGGCAAACTAGTGTTTTTCCAGAGCAACCCCGGCGTACTATCCAGCCACTTAACAACAGTCCGATACGCCCTGCTATACTTCCAGGCATGACTGATGAAGAGGGTAATAGAAGCTCTGTGCATTTTCTGAGCATGATAAAAATTGTTAGGTAATTCAGAATTGAGGGAGGCCAGAGTTGTGGGTGCAAAGTGCAAAGTGCAAAGTGCAAAGTTTGAACTTCCAGGTTTCAGGTTTCAGGTTTCAAGTCTCGTGCTGTGCCGGCGCTAACACGAAACTCGAAACCCGACTCGCAGATGGGTATGTCCATCTAACTGATCGCAAAGCGATAAACCCGAAACAGATCGAGATCTGCGAGATCACCTCTGCCTAACGTGAATGCCCAGCTTTTGGAGTTTAGGCTGATCTCCCTGGAAGGCGATCCGGGCGGTCGCGTTGAAATCGCGCATCCAGGCGTCAACCTGATCCATGGCCTCGCGGCGTTGCCGCGTCACGGCACGCATCTGTCCGATTATATACTGCTGGTCTCGCAGCGCTTCTTCAAGGTTTGCAACCTCAGTCAGACGCTGATTAAGAACGTCGATAGTAAGATTATAGCGTTCTTGAATTAGTGCCATGACTTCAGGATGCTCTTGCACTTTAGTGTAAAAATGACGCGCCTGAAGGATGAAGTCGGACAGTCTACGCGAGGTTTTTTCGTACAAACGAAGCTGAAAAGCGTATTCTTCGTTGTCTCCAACAGCAAGCCGAGCGATCCGGCGGTCAGTATCTAAACTGAGTCGCAATGACCGGTACGCCGATTGCATCGCAGCCGTAGCTACAACTTGTGAACCGAGTTGTTGTCGTTTCAACGCATCGAATGATTTAACGGCAGCCACTCGTTGAGCACCGTCTTCGAATAGTGCTTCCGTGTACCCTTTGTCAGCCAAGACTTCGCTGAGTTCAGGATTCGTTTGTCCGATAATGATGGCTTCTTCAGCCTGTTGGAGTCGATCTCCGATGGATTTTTCTGTGTAGTATTTCATGATTTTTTTAGTCCAGAGGCGATAGTTCGGTGTCCGACGTACGTTCGGGCAACGGCGTACGGCCTCCAATTGAGATGAATGTGTTGTGATAAGCGGGTCTAAGCAAGACTCTACTTAAACCGAGGCATTCTCCGGACCCCGGACTATTGTCTCAGGACTCCATAACCCAGCCTCCAGGATGCGCATAACGAGGCCAAAGAATGAAACGCCTTGCAAGAAAGTGCCTGTACTGCGGGGGGTACGTGCAGCCACCGTACGGTTCACGGCTATTCGAGAATAGTCCCAATAAAAGCACAGAATGAGCGTTTGTCAAGCGTTTTCCCGTACGAAAAACTAGATACCTCCAAAAGCGACACTGCAAGTACTCCAAAAGCTACAATATGGCGCATAAAAGCCCTCTCACTGGCATAGTGTCAACAATTTTGAAAAAAAATAATGACCGCCAGGACGTATGCTCCCTATATTTTCGGCGCCAAATCGATGACAATGAGGTCGGGAGAGTGATTTCTTCTGGATCGATTCACAGCAAGGCTTTCCTGAGACAAAAAAGCTTAGGATTTTGTTAACGAATGGCTTCCCTGAGAAGGTTTTTTGATCTCTTCGTTCACAGCAGGGAAATATGGATAACAACAAATTAAGGATTGATTGACCTCAGGATTATTCGGAGCAGGTTTTCTTCTGCGCACGAGATACTCACGGTTACCTTGAATAGAATCGTACGCGGAAGAATTGAGCAGCCAACTTCCTTACGAGGGAAAGGTAAAGCACTTCATAATAGCAGGGACGTAGTATGCACTATATGGTATCCTGAATTCCGCTTGCTGTCTTCCAGGCCACAGATTTGGCCACAACAAAAGACCGTCTAGTCTGCCATCTCATCTCTTCAGGCCACACAAGAAGGACCCCATACAGTATGTTTCACGCTCAGAATGAGTCAATTTGCTCTAAAGGTTGTTTCCACTTGATAATCTTATGGTAAAGTGCATGTCCAAACGTCCTGACGAAGACCGGGGGGAAGAATAATCTGATTAAGATTACTAATTTATTCTATCCCCGGTTATGCAAGTAGGAGAAAGATGTGTATTTTACCGACAATACCGCCCCGAATCGGAATGGCATGGATTCCTGATCAGGTCAGGAACGACAAAAATCGAAGGAATATGACGCGTTCTAACGTATTTATCTGCTACAATAATAACGACAAGGAAGAGCTGGATCAGTTGCTGGCAGCCCTTACCCCAATGATTGGCGAAGAGCATCTGGCTACCTGGGACGATTCCCAGATTCTCTACAACGAGGACTGGGAGGATCCTCTGGCGGATCACTTCGATGAAGCAGAGATGGTAGTCCTGCTGCTGGGCAGAGAATTGCTACAGGATGATACCGATGCACGGGAGTTGTTCTTAGAATACGTGCGCGAAGCAAAAAACGACGGGGTTTATGTCCTTCCCTGGCAGGCCCATCCGCACAACGAGAACACCGTACTGCCCTTTGTGATGAACAACCCCTTCGACCAGGCCAGCGTCTCCCTCGACACCCCAGAGAGCCAGGATATTGCAGCGGATCGCCTGGAGGCCTTTACTCGCTTGATACTCGGCCTGAAAGAAGCCGGCAAAAGCTTCAGGCAGCAAGACGATTCCGAGGCCAGCGATCCGGAAGCCTTGAAGCAGCTTGCCGATCACCTTAAAGCGCAGGGCTATCCCAAAGAAGCCGAAGCCCTGTATCTCCTTGTCTTAGCCGCTCGAAAGGACCGGCTCGGCCCCGACCATCCCGATACAGCAACCAGCATCCACGACCTCGCCATATTATTTGAGGAGCACGGACTGTTCGACAAAGCCGCTCCTCTCCAAGAGAATCTCCTTTCCATCTACCAGAACGTCCACGGCAAGAACAGCGCTGAGGCCGCCCAGGCATTAAATGACCTCGGAGGCATCTACCTCGGACTCGAACGCTACCGGGATGCCCAGAAAGCCTGCGAAGAAGCGCTCCGCATCCGAGAAAACACCCTCGGACGCGATCATCTAGACACCGCAGAAAGCCTCCACAACCAGGGCGTCATCTTCGAAACCCAAGATCTCATCGACCGCGCCATTTCGTCTTATGAGCGCGCCCTCGCGATTCGTGAAGCAAAGCTAGGCGAAGAGCATCAGGATACGATGACGACGGTGCATAGTCTGGCGCTGTTGTATGAGGAAGAAGGAATGGATGACAAGGCTGATGTGATGTTTCAGAGGATGTACGAGGTGTTTGGGGATGAGGAGCCGGAGTAGAGGAAAGTTTTAAAAATGTATCTGATATACCCGATTGTGTTCAGATATCCCTTTGAGGCATTCCTGAAGTCAAATTTGCCTTTCAGCCAAATTTGACTGGACAAATCTCACCAATGATTCTACAGCCATTTTGTGCTTATCCCTCGAAATGGAACCCACCTTACGCCTAATAATTCGATCTCTGGCAGTAAATAAAATATCAGGACGGATGAAACTAGTCTTTCTTAATTCACCGTCAATTAGATCTTCTTGGGTAATCTCAATTGCTCCCCGGCTACGCTGTTTCTCCTGGCTAGTAACGTATGCAACCAGATATTGACTCTCCCCCACAGCTCCAAGCACGAGCGCAGGTCTGCTTTTATCACTGCTCAGATCATCAAAAGGAAACCTAAGGAAGATTACATCACCAGCTACAAATCGCCCCATACGTTTTCCTCTTCATTTTCCCATAATTCGGCTAGAGCGTCTTGCGAGACTCCCTCAATATACCGGTAGTCTTCTTCAGATAAATCATTTATGGCACTACCCGAAGGTAACACGATAATCGCCAACTCACGAGAACCATCACCAGGCGGATCGATAGCCACTAGAGGCCGAAGCCGACCATCTTTCTCTAATATAACTTTGATGGGTTGAATCATGGTGGTGCAAGTTTAGGATGAATACCTGCTATTTGAAGTCGAGCCGAGTATTGGTGGTTCCAAAAGCTATAAACGTTACCTAATTATAGCACATTTAAATTACGTAGCCAGAACCTTTTTTATCATGGGCAACGGATCGGTAGCAGGAGCAGTCCAATCTGCTATACTTGGATGTGTAGCTTCGATGATAATGAGTCCGTCTTCCCTACGGTAAGCACGGCTTCTCCATTTTCGCTTATTATCTTCGACACATACTGCGATTTGTGTTGACACTTCAAGTTGTTCTCTTACCCACCCCCCGGCAGTTCGACCAAGGCAGATAATCGTGTTGATATGTAGTGAATCGATGACCTTCTTATGAAATGGCCAGCACAACTCAGCATACGTTTCGAAGTCCTTTTTAATATCCTTTTCCCTGCTGGAGCGTACAAAAACTACGTTGCTAGCCGGTACAGTCCCAGGATTCAAACCCAAACCATTCAACAGATGCAACACCCGTGGCTGCATACCTGAAGTCCCCGCTTCTTTTCCTTCGCTCCATACCTCATCTCGGTATTCGCTCCAGTCCTTCTCAACGGACTGTAATACCCGTTGGGTATGCCGTTCCACGGTATGATCAGCCTGACTCGCAGGATCTCCGCCCGGATTAAGCCCAAGTATATAGACCGACGATTGTGTTTCAAACGCACCACGGCCAGAATAAAACACGGCTCCTGAATGCTCTTTTAATTCTGGGGGAATCGTTGCTGCAAACTCTTCTAGTTTCATCTTCATGTATGTAGAAATGCCTTTTAACTGTCTATCAATTCTTTCGTCACAAATGCCCTTAGACAAAAAAACTCCAGCAGCAATTCTATCTACTTCAATACCGTCATCTTCCCTATTCGTACCCATTCGCCAGATGCCGTCTGGGCGCTTAGATGATAGATATAGGTGCCTGAAGCTAAGGATGAGCCATCCACTGTGATTTGATGGCTAGGACCAGCCTCAAATGGCGCGATGGGTGATGTCATCACGAGTCTGCCGAGAAGGTCGTAGACCTCTAACTGCACTTCAGCTGCCTCCGGAAGGTCGAAGACGATGTTGGTCGTTGGGTTGAACGGGTTCGGATAATTCCCTTGTAGAGTAAATTGTGTAGGAAGTTGGCTTCGAAGGTCAGGCTCGTGAGTGAAGAGTTCGAGCGACCGAATAGAGCGATCCGTCAGAACCACAGGGGTGTCAACAGTAAG
>JAHQVL010000357.1 GCA_019634345.1 Rhodothermaceae bacterium | reverse complement strand
GTGTCGTTTGATGCGACCAGTCTAACGGCCGGCGTCTATCTCTATGTGATGGAATCCGGGCAATTTACCGAAACGCGTAGGATGACCCTCCTCAAATAAACCGACCCTGCTTAGTTAAAGACCACCTGAAAAGCCCCATCTCAGTACAGAGATGGGGCTTTTTGCTTTGTATAGATTATAGTGTATTTTGATCTACGTGCTTTTTAGCTCTCACCCGCTCCAGGCTCCCGTGTCTTTATCCCTTCGTATCTCTGCGCTTCGTATTCCCTTTCGTACGTCCTTTAAGCATGCTTCTGCAGATCGTAAACTCGGAGAAAGTATTTGGGTCGAAGCAACGCGTGATGGTCTTGCTGGGCTAGGTGAAGGGTGCCCCCGGGTTTATGTGACTGGAGAAGATATTGAATCCGGCATAACGTGGTTACTAGAGATCAAAGAGCACATTCAACAAGCGTGCACATCATTGCCTAGGCTTATAGATTGGGTAATGCAAAACAGAGATCGGATTGATGCCCACCCCTCTGCATGGTGCGCCCTTGAGATGGCGCTTCTGGATCTGTTTGCTAGAGAACAACAGCTTTCTGTTGAAGCATTATTCGGTCTTGGCTCTCCTTTAAGAACCTATTCATACTCAGCTGTTCTCGGTAACTCTGCTCCAGAAGTATTTGGCAAACGGGTTGAAATGTACCTTCAGTACGGGTTTTCTGATTTTAAAGTGAAAATCGAGGGAGAGCTTGAGAGGGATCAATCGAAGCTCGAGCATCTTCTGCGATCTTACGAAGAACACAAAGGAGATACTCCCAGGATTCGATTGGATGCAAACAACCTTTGGGCTGGCAAGACCCAAGAAGCTATCTCCTATATGCAGCAATTGAAGGTGTCTATGATGGGCATCGAAGAACCCGTGGAGCCGGCAAATTATGAGGCATTAAGTACCATCAGTTCAACGCTAGATATTTCTGTAATACTGGATGAAAGCCTCTGTAGGCTTGATCAACTAGCTCACTATGACGCACTCCAAGGCACGTTCATTGCGAATCTTAAGGTGTCTCGAGTAGGAGGAGTGTTACGGGCTCTCGAACTGGTTCAGGCTCTGAGGGACCACAATTGGCCAATTATTATAGGTGCCCATGTCGGAGAGACTTCGATCCTCACAAGAGCTGCTATGTGTGTTGCACAAGCAGCCGGGGATTCGCTTATTGCTCAAGAGGGAGGTTTCGGCACTCGCCTGCTGGAGTACGACAATGTATCTCCTTGTTTGATGTTTGGCGCGAGAGGACAGTTGAACCTCGCCAGTGCAGAAGAGGATAGTAAGATTGGCGATACTGGGTGGGGACTTCAGGTTCTTTAGAATGAACTAGGCGTGTTAGTTATGGCAGAGATTAATGGGGAGAACAAAGTAACAGTGTTGCCTATTTCTCAGGCGACGTCAGCTACATTTACCGATCTGTACATCAAAAACACCTCTCTGTTTTTTATAGAAAATGGGACCAAACGGGCTGAGTACTCGAGTGGGGCAGAGCTTGTTGGGCAAGCAGGTGACGTAATGGTGTTTCCTCCGGACTCCATCGTTACGATGGAAAACCGCACCTGGTCTGGGAAGGATTATAGGGCCATCGGGGTCGCTTTTGAACACGAATTGGTTGAAAAAGTATTCCCGGACCGGTTGCCCAAAGATATTGCGCAACAAGCTCAAATCATCTCCCCTTCTCCTGAAGAGCGCGAGCATATGCTGAATGTCATCAAGGCAACCCTCGCCGATACATCGCTTCCAAAACCCGTTCTTGAACACCGTCTCCTTGAGCCGTTGGTATGGTTGAAGGCCATGGGCGTCAAGCTGTCCCCACTAACAGACAACAGCCCACTAGGCAAAGTGAGGGCATTAATTGAAACAGATCTTACCCACCCCTGGCGATCCAAGGAGGTGGCTGATCATTTTGCAATGAGTGAAGCAACTATGCGGCGATGGCTTGCTCAGTCTGGTGGGAGCTTCTCTAAGATCCTGTCAAACACCCGCCTTGAGAAAGGATTAACGCTCCTGCAGACGACTGAGTACTCCATCTCTGCCATAGCACTGGACTGTGGATTTAAAACACCCTCTCACTTTTCGGAATCGTTTAAGACGAGATTTGGGATCCAACCCAAATTTTTACGTAGCCCTGGGAAATGATCGGATTCCGACAGAAGCTGCAGAAATAGCGGAAGTCTCCAGCCTTAGAACCCACTAGTTTTTAACTATTCATTGTTATTCAATTAAAAAGGGTTCATGAGATGCGAGTCGCATATTTCATTCTTACACTAATTATAACCACTTCAGTGTCGTCCACGTCTTTCGCCCAAGACTTCACGCTTCACAGTGCTGAACTTCGGGAAGGCAAGCCATTAACAGCAGCGCACGTATTCAAAGGATTTGGTTGTGAGGGCGGTAATACATCTCCTCAGCTGTCGTGGTCAAACGTTCCAGAGGGTACAAAAAGCTTTGCACTCACGGTATATGATCCGGATGCGCCTACGGGTTCGGGGTGGTGGCATTGGAATGTTGTCAACATCTCCGCCTCTGTTACCGAGTTACCTGCCGGTGCCTCACCGAAAAAGGGCCTTCCTGAAGGTGCTGTCCAATTGCGAAATGATTACGGTGTGGTAGGATTTGGCGGTGCATGTCCACCTCCAGGCGAAGTCCACCGATATATCTTTACGGTCTATGCACTTGGTGTTGAGCAATTGGATCTACCCGAAAACGCCAGCAATGCCCTCGTCGGCTTCATGACACGCGCCAACGCCCTCGCAAGTGCTGATATTACAGCTGTGTACACGCGATAAGGTCTAAAGCGACTCCATCTTGATTAGTCGATCTTGTCAGTAGTCCCATTCCTGGCAGAAATGAGAGCATCATGCTTGTCAGTGCTCCCATTTCTGGCGGGAATGAGGGCGTCGAGCTTTTCATTGCCGCCAGAAATGGGAGCACTGACAAGCATGATGCTCTCATTTCTGCGGCAATGAGAGCGTCGATCTTGTCAGTAGTCCCATTCCTGGCGGAAATGAGAGCGTTGCACTTGTCAGCAGCCCTATTCCTGGCGGGAATGAGGGCGTCGAGCTTTTCGTTGTTTCCATTTCTGGCGGAAATGAGGGCGTCGAGCTTTTCAGTGCTCCCATTTCCAGCGGGAATAAGACCGTCGTACTGAATTACGGAGTGGTCGGTCATCATGTATAACATCCCCCGATAAACAGCATGTCTAAAGTTACCTCAATGTTATGTCTCGTTATACTTTTGTGATACAAAGGGAGGAGTAAACACGTCATATTACGGCATCTGCAAGCACTTCGAGCACGCCCCTCGTGCTATTTGCTACTATCAACATAACATAAATTAACCTCTCCATTATGAAGAAGTGTACAATGCTTTTGGCATTGGGCCTCTTTCTGGTTTCTACCAGTTGGGCGCAAAGCCAAAGATTTCAAGTAACGATTGAAAACGTAGGCGCGGAACTGCCCGTCCTCAAGAAAGGGGTCTTCAATACCCCTGTTGGCGCAAACGAACCTGGACCCATCTTCCCTAGCGACAGCTATGAATTTAGCTTTACCGCGGGCCCTGGTAATTATCTGTCGTTTGCGACCATGTTTATCCAGTCAAACGATTTATTCTACACATTTCCTGCATCTGGCCTCGCGCTGTACGATGAAGCCGGCAATCCTGTAACGGGTGATGTAACGGACCAGGTACTGCTTTACGACGCAGGAACGGAAGTGAACGAAGAGCCTGGAGTTGGTGAAAATCAAGCACCTCGGCAAAGCGGCCCTGATACGGGCGAAGAAGAAAACGGTGTATTAGGCCGTATCGAAGACGGAGCGATGGGACGTGGTGGATACACGTATCCAAATACTGCTGATGTAATCGGTGTTAACATCGCACACGATGGCGGTACAGAGTTCACTGTAACTATTTCCAACGTATCTACAGAAGGCATCCTTGAGACGTCTGCTGGAAACGTAAGCGTTCCTCTGTCTCCAGGGGTCTGGGCAGTTCACTCAAATGCGATCAGCTTCTTTGAGTCAGGCGCAGCTGCACCAGCCGGCATCGAGGCAATTGCTGAAGACGGTAATGCAGGTGTGTATGATGAAGCACTAACGCCTCTCACAGGTGTTCAAGTACCTATTTCTCCTGGCGCATATGTCGTTCATTCAACTGAAATCGATTTCTTTACTGAAGGCGGTACGTCAAGCGAAGGGCTAGAAGATATTGCTGAAGATGGCAGCCCCGGTGTACTTGTGGCAGCTCTGGAAGGGCTTGACCCTGTATTGGCAGCGGGGGTATTTAATACGCCTGTAGGTGCGGATATGCCTGCGCCAGTAGGGCCTGGCGGCAGCTACTCGTTCTATGTAGACGCTGATCCGGGTTATGTACTTTCCTTCGCAACCATGTTCATCCAGTCTAATGACCTCTTCTATGCACCTGCAGGAGAAGGTATTCCTCTGTGGGACGAAAACGGCGATCCTATCGAAGGCGACATCACTGACCTCGTTGACCTCTGGGATGCAGGTACTGAAGTAGATGAAGAACCCGGTGTTGGTCTCAACCAGGCCCCTCGCCAGAGCGGTCCGGATACAGGCGATGATGAAGGCGGGAATATCGTATTAGTAGATGGTGAAAATGACGGTTTTACATACCCAGCAGTAAGCGAGATCATCACAGTTACTATCACACCCATCGAACCGGTTACTTTTTACGCATGGATCGAAAACATCGGTGCCGATGACGCGGTAGGCGGTGCGCCTTCTGTATTGTCTCCTGGTGTATGGGCCGTGCATACGGAAGCAGATCCATTATTCACTGTAGGAACACAAGATCGTGGTCTTGGCCTCGAAGCGATTGCTGAAGATGGAGATCCTTCTGGATTAGCAGCTGCTCTGGATACAACCGATGGCGTTCGCTTCTCTGGTGCATTTAATACACCGGCAGGTGCAAGCGAACCCGGGCCTCTGACTCCAGGTGGAATGTATCCATTCACCTTCGAAGCGTATCCTGGCGATTATTTGTCTTTTGCCACAATGTTCGTTCAGTCAAACGACCTTTTCTACGCACCTGATGGAAATGGTATCGCCTTGTTCGACGCCGAGGACAATCCTCGCCGTGCAAACTTGACGCAATATGTCGAGCTTTGGGATGCAGGTACTGAAGTAAACCAGGAGCCTGGTGTTGGTGCTGATCAAGCGCCTCGTCAAGCTGGCCCGAACACAGGTGAAACAGAAGGTGGCTCCGTGGTTCTTATCGGCGATGGCGAAATGGGTCCTGCAGGATTCACATACCCAAGCCTCTTCAGCACGATTCGCGTGACCATCGCCCAGGCAGAGCCTGTACCGTTCCGTGTATTGATCGAGAACGTGTCTGATGAGAACACGATTGCAGGCGTTGGTGCGGTTCCATTGTCTCCAGGAGCATGGGCGGTTCACAATGCGGGTGATCCCTTCTTCACCGTTGACGAAATGGATCGTGGTGAAGGCCTTGAAGCCATCGCAGAAGACGGAAGCCCTGGTGAATTAGTCGGTAACCTCGCCACATTGAGTGGCGTGATTTCAAGCGACTACTTCAACACGCCAATCGGCGCAAGCGAACCTGCACCGATCTTCCCTGGCGATGGCTATGAGTTCACAGTGTACGGTGTCCCTGGCGACTACCTGAACCTGGCAACGATGTTCATCCAGTCTAACGACCTCTTCTACGCTCCTGATGGAAATGGTATTCCTCTCTTTGACGGAGACGGAAACCCAATCGACGGTGACGTGACGGCCGATGTCCTTCTTTGGGATGCTGGTACGGAAGTGAACCAGGAGCCTGGTGTAGGTGCTGATCAGGCGCCTCGTCAGAGCGGCCCGAATACAGGTGCCGATGAAGGGGGCCCCGTAGTTCTTATTGCCGATGGCATGATGGGCCCAGGTGGGTTCTCTTATCCAAATGCTGCTGACGTGATTCGCGTAACCGTCAATGGCGGTACGGCAGTATCTAATGATACATTCGATGAAGTGCCTAATGAGTTCGTTCTTCATGGAAACTACCCCAACCCGTTCAATCCAACCACAACAATCCGGTACGAGATTGCGACTCCAGGTACAGTGTCACTTACCGTGTACAACGTCCTTGGTCAGCAAGTCGCCGAATTGGTAAGCGGTTCACAACGTGAAGGCGTTTACGAAGTACGTTGGGACGGAACTGATGCGAGCGGTCGTACAGCTGCGTCTGGCGTCTACCTCTACCGCCTTTCCCTCGATGGACGGCAGAGTGAGTCGCGTGTGATGACACTCCTGAAATAATACCTCTCCATTCAGCATCAATCAAAGGATTTTGAGCCTTTATCTTTTGATTGCACATAGGACTGGCCAGCCAATTGCCTCCGGTTGGCCAGTCCTGTTTTTATTCCATGGTAAGCCGTTTTTACATCTGATTTCCTTAATTCACCCCTATGGGTGATTCTTCTATGTCTTCAGTGAGCTAGATTCTGGTACTTATTCACTTGAATCATCAAACTAATACAGAGATCGACAATGAAAAAACATCCGGTTATTCATTTCGAAATAGGTTGTCATCAGGGCGAAAAAACGCGCGATTTTTTTACGGGTCTTTTTGGGTGGGAGATATCGGGGCCAGAAGCAGGGTTTATGATTAATACGGGTGGCGGAATAAGCGGTCACCTTTCCGAGTTGGGTCCCGAGTGGGGGAATTATGTCACCGTTTATGTTGAGGTGGAGGATGTAGACCTCTATCTTAAGAAGGCGAGCGAGCTTGGTGGCAAGACGCTCGTTCCACCTGTTCATCTTCCCGGGCAAGGGACCTTCGCATGGTTGGGTGCTCCGGAAGGGAATATCCTAGGTATCTGGAAGCCGGAAAAAAGTGCTCCTGAAGAGTAAAGGAATAAAAGCGAGCGTGAGCAGTTCTAAGTATTGAACGGTATCCCACTTGAACCTTACCCCACCTTTTATGGGCCATCATTTTGTACAAGAAAAACAGGGCCATCATTTGTTGACGATGGCTTATGTTGGTTATACAGCCATAGTCAAGTATCCGGTTATACAACTCCTCTCGGAGGAAAAGCTGGACATCCTGATCAGGCTCCTCGAGCATTCTAGCGGGGATATTTTGCACAGGCTGTGTTATGATTTGCTGAAGGCAGAATCGTATGAAGCCTATGATGGAGGAATCGTCGATAAGGACACTGTTGATCTGAACCCTGTCGAGATGCATGGTTCTAAGGGGACCCATGCAATCCCTTCTAAATTCAAGCAGGGTGCCGAGCATTCTGAACGAACACTGGCTGCCTTTGAAGGGGATACCGTCCAGCAGATAAGTATCTTCAGCAGTATCGAACTCTATATCGTGTACACCAATGCCCAAATGGATACGTGTGTGGGAATGATACGAACGCCTTTCGCAGGGTTGAGAGACTTGGGAAATGAATGCCGGGTTGAACAAGGAATACGTACCTTTGTGAATTAGTGGGTCATCTGTTTGGCTTCGTGTTTCTGGTTATCGAAGCAATAAGCGTGGCAAAAAATCGTTCTATGTCAGAATAGATGGTTGAGCCATGTTGAGTGCTCCCCTTCATTTATACAACCAACTCAATTTAAACAGATACGCATGTACATAAACATGATTTCAGGTTCAAAGGTAGCGTTGCTCGCCCTTCTTCTCGTTATTTCTGCCTGTGATACTCAAGAACCAGCCGACTCAACGCCGCTGGGTAATTTTAATATCGGGAGCGATTTGTTTTTGGCTCACTTCGATAGCAAGACCGATGTGGACGATATTCAGTCTATTGCTGCCGTATCTACCATGCTTCGTGATGCACGGCTTTCTGGTGTTCGCTACCACGCTGTTGCGGGGGCCTACGGTACACAAGGGGGATTATACATCCCGGCCAATGAATTATTTGACGCTGCTTTTGGCCGCAATTGGTCGGATGCACACGCTGATTTTGACCGTGCCGTGGAGGAGGTGAGCAACCTGGTAACGCTCACGATCCTGGATGGGGGGGATGTGTGGATTGCTGAAGCGGGTCAGTCCGACTTCTCTGCAGCCGTTATTAAAACCGTTGAAAGCAGGTTGCCGGGGGACGATGCTGCGTCCCGGGTTCATATCGTGCAACACAGCGAATGGAATGAGGGCAGTACCGCTCCGGAAAACCTGGCGTACGTCAGGACGAACGCCACGTACTACAAAATCCCCGACGGCAATGCGACGGGAAATGGATCCCCTGGGTTTGCAACGTATAGCGTCGTGAATTGGCGAGCCCACGTGACAGACCCAACGATTGTTGATATTTGGGAGCTGGCCCTGCAGATCTCACACGAGTTCAACGGAAAGGAAAACCGATACACCAATCAATTCATCGCCAGCGGCGGGATGGACTTCTCAGACGTATCCGAGACGTGCTGGATTTTCGGCTTTGAGTATCTCGAGAATGCGGATGCGTTTTTTAGGGAGTTTGGATCTTAATGGCTCAAATGAATGTGAGCTGTTTCGGGTTGAATGCAATTTGAGACGATTTCAATAATTGATAGATAGTTCGCTTTTGCTGCTGATGACATCTCCCTTGTCACCCCGACCTTGTGGAGGGGTCTATGCATAGATTTCTCCACAAGGTCGAAATGACATGATAGAGACGTCTATGAAGGAGAGTAACTTGATGCGCTTTAGAGAGCTAAAAGGGGCCAATATTATACGCTTCTGCATCGGTCTGACTAAAAAACACCGTTATGTGGTCTTTCATGTAATCGCGGTTGCCATCTGGCCATACCTCAAGAGCTGAAATGTACACATGCTTGTCATTCTCAAAAGTTAATCTCAGATCTTGAGGACATTCAGGGGTTGTTGACTCATCATTAAACTTGAGTTGATTCCAGGCAATATCAACAGATGTGATCGTCATCCCGAGGAGCGGATTCCATCGGCTGTACTCCGTAACATCCCAGATTCGAACCAGGCCTGTATGCTGGTACGTTTCGGTTAAAATAGAGACGCCGTATTGATGAAATTCACTCCCCCAGTAAATATAGAAGATCGAGCCATCCTTCATTTCCAGTTCAAGACCAAAATCGAGAGAGTCGAAGTCAACGGACCCATGCCATTGGGGTTCTTTGAGGGGGATG
>JAHQVL010000356.1 GCA_019634345.1 Rhodothermaceae bacterium | reverse complement strand
GTTTGAGGAAGGGGATGTTATTCTGACTACCCGAAACGATTATGCGTCGAACTATATCCTCTTCCTTTCTCTGCAGCAACGGTTTGGTATTCGCATCGAAATAGCGCCGGAGTTGCCTGTCGGCGGGGTGGATGCCGAGGCCATGATCCGATTGATCCGCACTCAGCACCCAAGGCTTGTTTCTGTGACGCAGATTCCCACCAACTCAGGATTAGTGCAAGAAGTAGCGTCTATAGGGAGAGTCTGTAGAGACGAAGGGGTACTGTATATCATCGATGCCTGTCAATCCGTGGGGCAACGTGTAGTAGATGTCGGTGAGATCCCGTGTGATTTTTTGTCAGTGACGTCGCGTAAGTTTCTTCGAGGGCCGCGCGGGTCTGGGTTCTTGTATGTATCGGATCGCGTGTTGGATCTTGGGTATGCGCCGCTCATCTTGGACATGAGGGGAGCAGACTGGATGGAAGAAGGGCAGTACCGGTTAGTGGATGACGCCCGCCGCTTTGAGAACTGGGAGTTTGCCTGGGCGCTGGTACTGGCTACAGGAGAAGCCGCGCGGTATGCGTCTGAAATTGGTTTGTCTGTGATTCAACAACGCGTGAAAAAATTGTCGGGATCGCTTCGCGAGGCGCTAGGACAGATTGAAGGCGTTCATGTATTAGATCGAGGTCAGGAATTGGGAGGGATTGTCACCTTATGGGTTGAAGGATGGGATCCGGCTGACCTGGTGATTCGCCTCAGAGAGCGTAATATAAACACCTCATCGCAAGTGCGGTCATCTGCCGTACTGGATTATGATGACAAAGGGGTTACGGGCTCGCTGCGATTCTCTCCCCATTATTTCAATACAGAGGATGAGTTAGATCGGGCCGTTGACGTATTTAAAGACGTGTTGAGAACAGGGCATTGAAACCTGACAAAGTCTCATCATGTAACCCTGCCAGGCTCCACGCAGCCTTTAGCGAATAAAGGCGATGCCGAACGGATTGAGCCCCGTTTCAATGCTTGTCACAAACGAAGGAGAAGATCCCGACACATCATATACACTGACCTGATTGGCTGTAGCACCAGAATGGGTGATGTACAATTTCTGCGCATCAGGAGCGGCATTCAGATTTGGGGCAAGAGCAATGTTATGCGGTACTGCAAAAGGAGTATCATCGGCGCCTGATACAGTATTTGTAGATGTATTGACAGCTATCAAGCCGCCAGTGCCTCCTGCGGGAAGGTTAGTCGTATAAAACGTTTCACCGTTAAAGGGCATCCCAGCACCGTGCGCCCCTGGGGCATCAATCGTCTCAATGAAGCTAAGATCACTCCTGTTCAGGACAAAGATAGCATTGCTGTTTTGGCAAGGCACATACAAAGCGTTGTTAGCAAAGGTGGCTGAAAGATGGGGGTCCTGGCCTACTGCTGCTCGCGCTGTTTCCTGGAAAGTAGTCGTGCTGAATTGTACAACGTAGTCGTTATCGCCTTCTACACCAATGATTGAGACGTACGCATAGTTGCCATCTGGAGACACAAGGACGTCATGAGGTTTTCCGCCAAGCGCTACGAGATCAGCCGGCGTCGGCACCGTTGCAATGACCGACAGGGAGAGCGGGTTGATAACGGTCGTTGTATTATCAATGTCATTATTGACCCATAGCTGGTTAACCGCCTTGACATCGGCCCACATATGGAATACGCCATTTCCTGCTGGAACGGATCCAACAACGGAAAAATCATCGCCGTCAAAAACGACTACCGAGTTATTGGCGCGATCACCAACAAAGACGCGGTTTGTTGCCTGGCTCCAAACGATATACATCGGTTGAGGAGAGTCGCCAGGAAGGGTATACGTGCCTTCAACTTCGTCTGTGTCAGCATCGATGATTGAAATAGTACCTGAATTTCTGTTAGCCACAGCAATTCTACCGAGGGATTGGTTGCTTGATTTCTTGGCTGAAACAACATCAGGGGTTACGTCACTGTTTTCAACCGGTAAGCTTTCCTGGCAAGCACCCAGTGCGAGCAAGGCAACAGCAACAAAGGGTACCAGTAGGGAGAGGTTTGACATCTTCTGTGTATTAGGTGAGTATTGATTATCCCCTAATGCTAACCAGATCAACGCCAACGTGTATCACAAATCGATAACATCTTAAGTAAAGATACCTCAGTTCTTCCCAGAACACTCCACAGGAAAGCAACTGATCAGTTCGACCGTGTACTGCAGGATGAAGGCGGCATCAAAAGCGGTATGGTCGCCATCTCCCGAAACATCGGCTGCTTGGAGAGCTGTGCCAGTGAGAATGTTAATGCCTACCACATGCTGGAGCAACAAGGCGGCGTCCAGTGCCGATACGGTGCCGTCCTCTGTCACATCCCCATAAACGATTTCATTTGTGGGCGCATCGGTTAAAACCAGTGCGATCCAATCCGATGTGTCATTCCCCGGAGGAGTACCTATGTTGCGATCTCCTCCTCCAGTGACTTGATCCACGCTGCCGGTCTGCAGTGCACCACCAGCCCGTGGATTGTACCACCGTACATCGAAGGTTGTTTGAGCATCTGACCCAATTGAAAGGGTTGTTGCTCCGCCAGCAGGTACGTACACCGCATAGATCTCATTCGGCTTAGTAAAGACGTATTTGGAAGCCTCTGATGTGCGCTCGTTTGCCGGCTCCATCTCTCCGAAAGGGAGATAGGTGTCGAAGAAGGTACGCGCATACCCCATTTCTTCCCAGAGGACATTCTGCAACCGGAAGTTTTCAAGAGAGAGATCTTGGGAGAGATACCACTCGGCGCCTCCTCCTCCGCCAAGCAACATACCCCATAACCCTTCTCTTAGGATATCCGACCGATCGTTGCCTGCATTCGGCGACTGCTCATCGGCATAGACTGCCCATTTACGGCCGGCCTGTGCGCTTTCGCTCCGATACAAAAGAGCCAGCGCATTAAATTCCTCAATGGGTGCCTGGAGGGATGTGGCTTCTAATGAAGACTCCCCGTAGAGGTTTTCGTAAAACGTGTCATATTTGCTGTCCGATGTGTGGATGGTAATCGGGTGCTCATAGGCGTCCCAACTCCTGATGTAGTCAGCAAACTGTATTTTTTTGGTATCACTGTTTACATTTTCCTCGCCAATATTCCACTGGACAGCCAGGTGGTGCCCAAAGCGGGCGACGAGTTCTCTGTAATACAGCTTGCGCACATCGTTCAAGTTGTTATTGTCGGCACCACCAATCGGCCCCAACTTACGAGCGTTTTCGCGCTCGGTTAAAATGACATGCAATTGGATTCCTTTTGCATCCATATGCGAAAAGAGAATCTCCCATTGAGCGAGCTTGCTGACATCAAAGCGCTCTCTTTCGTTTTCATTGCTCCAGGGCCAGACATCGCATCCGTCTCCTGTGTCGAGGTTGTAGGTCAAGAAATAGAAGTTGTTGACGCCTACGCTGCTGAGATAATTCATCGCCCCGATGAGGCCTTTTCCTTTTCCGCCTTGCCAGGTAGGGTCGCTGTTTTGCCAGTCGCCTACATGGGGATCGTAGCTATGGATGGTGTTGTCGATGCCTTCGTCGGCGCAGTTGGTATCGTAGGTGCCATCAAAATCGGCGTAAGCGAGCATGTTTTCCGGGCTGTTGGGTCCTACTTTTACATAGTAGTCACCGGATCCGGCAAATTGTAAGTGGTGCTCGCCTACGTATTTGAGCATGCCTTTGGACCTGAAATCACTGGCCGGCTTGTCAGTTGGACCAACTGAAAAGGAGCCCGAGGCGCCATCAAAGGAAGTAGGATTACCCGCGTTTGGGTCCAGATCCACGGCGATATACGAGCCGGTCCTGAAAGAGGCGCTGTATGTCCAGGTCCCTTCATGATCGGGAGTAAAGTACACGCGCCATGTTGAGCCGTCAGTAGCACCTGTTTCGGCCGCATTGCCATCGGCGGCATAAAAGCCGGGAATGAGGTACGTTGTGCCCGAAGCACTGTGAGAAAACGTAACAAGAAGGCGATAGTCAGTGAAGGGGTTAGGCGTTGCCGTTTCTCCCGATTGGGGGCCGTCAAAGGATAGACCTACCCGGTGCCAGATTTTGAGCTCACCGGATACCTCCTGAGCTTGCGATAGATGTGTGAGCGAGAGGCAAAGTACGATCATACAAATTCTAACGAATTGATAAGATCTGTTTCGTGTTTCGTGATTCGTGTTTCGTGTTGTTCTTAGGTCAAATGGACGCTTTTTAACCAGAAACAAGAAACCAGAAACGAGAAACCAACCAGGTAAGGACAAAAGCGTGGCACATCGGTACCTTGCAGAAGGGCAGAATGGAAAGTCCATGCGAAAATATATCAGTATATATGGGGTGCTGGATCGGCCATTGTACTGGGCCGTTGGGAAGCACTGTATGTAGATAGCGCTCACTAATAAGGGCAATCACATAAATTCTGACGGATTTATTGGTTGCACTTAGAGGGGGAATAGGGCGCGTATGCACGATGCATCGTATAGAGGGGCGATACGTGAGGCTAATTATTGCACAAGATCGATGCCAGCTTTAAGAGCAACCAGCTAAATTCTGTCGGATTTATTGGTTGGTTTCGGGTTTTTTGTTTCGTGTTTCGTGTTGTTTTAGTGGCTAAATGGACGCTTTTAACCCGGAGTGTGAAACCCGAAACACGAAACCGATCAAATGAATCTTGATGAATTCATTTGATTGAAGAAAGTAAATTTTCTGTTGCTGATTTTGTATACAAATGATCCTGGTCATCGAATATTGAGACGGATATCGAGGGCACTGACGCCTGTTCATCGAATATTGAGACGGATATCGAGGGCACTGACGCCTGGTCATCGAATTTGAAAAGAAACAATGTAGTCAGGGGCGCCCGGACATCGAATTTGAAAATAAATAATTGGGTCAAGGACGTGCGGTCAACGATTTTTGAGACAGCGAGCGTAGTCAGGGACGTATGGCGATAGAATTTTGAGACAGCGAGCGTAGTCAGAGACATATGGTGATAGAATTTTGAGACGGAAATTGATGGCAGGGACGTATGGTGATAGAATTTTGGAACAGCAAGCGTAGTCAGGGATGTATGGACCAGATCATGATAGAAAAAGGGTTGAGCAAGGAAGCCGTGAGTGGGGCAGAGGCAGGAGGTGTCCTTTCCAGGGAGCCGTGAGTGGGGGTGGGACCGGATATGTTTGCTTCAGGGGCGCCGTGGCGTGGGTAAGGGCAGAAGATCTCTGCTTCCGGGCCGCCGTGGCGTGGGTAAAGGCAGAAGGTTTCTACTTCAAGGGCACCGTGGCGTGGGTAAAGGCGGAAGATCTCTGCTTCCGGGCCGCCGTGAGTAGAGCTGGGATAGAAAATGTTCTCTTCAGGAGGGCCGTGAGTAGCGTAGAGTCAGGAGATTTTAGTTTAATTACTCACAGTTCATTCTGACGAAGGAAGAATCTTTCTGAAACGCACCCGGCCAGGTATTCTGGGAGACAATAAATAACAGACCCTTCGCTGTGCTGCTGATGACGTCTAATCTTGTCATTCCGTTGGAGCGGAGCGATCGAGGGATCTATGCTTTGTATTAGCACTTGCGCTAGAATAACGCATAGATTTCTCGGCAGGCTCGAAAGGACAAGAAGAGACGTCTTCGCCCTTTCCCGAGAAGGCACCGCTTTTCTGGAGGTACTCAGTGTGACGAGATAATACAGTTACCCCTCATCTCCAGAGAACCGCTCAAGAATGGCATCAACCGTTTCCCGATTCGTAGCCATCATCACTTCTTTATCCAGAATCGAAGGCCTATCCCCAGGTTGATCGTGTAGAGGAAGAGCGTCAGCACCGAACTCAGGGAGGATCTCTTCTATAAACGAAGCAGGAAGTTCTTCTGGGTAGGCTGTGCCTCTCAAGGTGTGAATTAAGATCGTCCAGGCGCGTATGGAGGCCAGGTCATCATATCCGCCGCTCTGAGCGAAGAGTGCCCGTCCGTTTGTGTATTGGTCGGAGAGGGCTATTAGTTTATTGAAGAGGCTTTCCAGGCCCTGGGTGGTCAGTATGAGGTGTGCCAGGGGATCTCTGAAATGGGTGTCGACTCCCGCAGCGATGAGTAACACATCGGGTTTGAACCGTTCAAGGGCAACAGGAACGACGCGATCAAACGCTTCCAAATAACTGGCATCATCGGTGTGCTGCTCGAGGGGAATGTTTATAGATGCTCCAAGGCCTTCTCCTTCGCCTTGTTCGTGCACAAATCCCGTATTGGGAAAGAGGTAGCGGCCCGATTCATGCAGACTGATCGTCAGAATATCCGGTTCGCGGTAATGGACCCATTGCACGCCGTCCCCATGATGTACATCGATATCAATATACGCCACTCGTAACCCTTGGCTTTTAAAGTAGCGGGCGGCGATAGACAGGTCGTTATAAATACAGAATCCAGACGCCCGAGCCGGCATGGCGTGATGGAATCCGCCTCCAAATTGAAGGACACGCGGTGCTTTTCCTTCTGCAATCATCCGTGCTCCCAATAAAGTACCACCAACCTGGATACGAGCCGCCTCATCCATGTTGGGGAATATAGGGACATCATCCGTGTCCAATCCAAAGCGGAGATAACCCGGCGCCCAGGAGAGACTAGAAGCGGACGCCACGCAATGCATGTATTCCGAGGTATGAACGGTCAGGATCTCCTCGTCGGTTGCAAGCTCTGGTTCTATATACGAAATAGGTGTGCCTAAGGCGTCAAACAGCTTGAGAAGCTTCTCTCTTTTGTGGGGATTGGCGGGGTGGTTGGGGCCGAAGGTATAAGTGCTGTAGGAAGGGTGGTAGAGGATCGGGGGATCCTCTACCTGTTTCGAGTGTCGGGTTTCGGGTTTCGGGTTAGGCATGAATGGGTTCGTTGAGGCTTAATGTGGCCTGGACGATGCCTTCGTCTTGGATGTAGTTTAGGGTGAATCCTAGTTTTTTGAAGACGTTTTTCATGCCGTGGTTCTGAGGAAGGGTAGAGGCCGTTATATGAGCCAACCCTTCTTTTTGACCAATGCTAATGAGCCTGCTGACAAGCTCAGTGCCAATGCCCTGGCGCTGGTAGGCGTCTGTGACTACCAGGGATAATTCTGCGTCATTGGAGTTTGCATATCGGCTGAGCCGGCCAACTGCTATGAATGCAGGATTGCCTTCGTCATTTTTTGCTTCCAGTACGAGTGCGATATCTCGATCGTAGTCAATGAAGCTGAGGCGAGCCAGGCGGTTGTGCGAGGTTCGTTGCTCGAAGGACATTGACTGAAAATACCGGAAGTAGACACTTTCCTCCGAGAGGGCCTTATGAAGGTCGACCATCAAGGGCTCATCTTCTGGGCGAATAGGCCGGAAGGTGACTTCTTGGCCCGATCGGAGCGTCCAATCCGTAATGTACTGATACGGATAGGGCCGAATAGCAGTGTGCGGTAAATCCTCCGGTGGCATATTTGCCGGATGCAGCACCACGCGAGCATCCAGTGCGAGGAGCCGTTCGGGCGATGCCAGTAGCGGATTCATTTCGATTTCCTTGATCCATGGATGCTCAACGACCAACTGGCTAAACCGAACCATCAGCCTTTCCAGCGCATCAATATCGACCGGTGTTCTGCCTCGGACACCTTGTAGAGCCGTATAAATCTTTGTTCGCTCGATCATCCTCCGGGCGAGTGTTGTGTTCAATGGAGGCAGGCCAAGGGCGCTGTCCTGGTACACCTCAACAAGAGAACCCCCTGTGCCGAACATCATAACCGGACCAAATTGTGCGTCCGTTGTACTACCCAGGATCACTTCGTAGCCGTCTAACTTTTCCATGGGCTGTACTGTCACTCCCAGGAAGTGCCCTTCGCCCTTTTTCACCCGCACATTGTCCTCCATGGTTTGATAGGCCTCGCGTACATCGTCTTCCGAAGCAAGATGAAGCCGTACGCCCCCCACGTCCATTTTGTGGGTGATTGTATTGGAGTGGATTTTTACGACGACCGGGTACCCGATCTCATTCGCCTTTGCAACGGCATCATCTGCACTTAATGCAAGGTGTGTAGGTACCGTTGGTATGCCGTAAGCGGAGAGAAGCAGCTTTGACTCGTATTCATTGAGGAGTGTCCGCCCTTCGTTACGTGCCGTTTCGATGATCTTAGAAGCTTCCTCTGGCTCTGGAGACGATTCACCCTCGGCTGTTGCCAGGGAGGGTGTTTCATACAGGGTCCGAAGCCGGTATTCATGTTGCCACATGTACGCGAACATGCGAGCAGCCGTATCAGGATAAGCAAAGGTTGGGATGCCGGCTTCATTGAGCATATCCAGGCCCTTACTGACACTTGCTCCGCCCATCCAACTGGCGATGATAGGCTTCTTAAATTCTTTTGAAATACCAGTAAGTTGAGAAGCCGTCTCAGTCGGGTTGGTCATAGATTGGGGAGACAATACAACAAGGAGGCCGTCCGTCTCCTTGTCATTTTGAAGGACCTGAAGCGAATCGGTATAGCGCTCAGGAGACGCATCTCCAATCAAATCAATGGGATTGCCATGGCTCCAATGCTCCGGAAGGACGTTGTCCAGTTCTTTCTTAATAGGGTCAGAAAGTGTAGCCAGTTCGCCACCGCTGGTAAGCAGGGCGTCGGTCGCTAAAACGCCTGGACCACCTGCATTGGTGACAATGGTTAGTTTTGGGCCTTTTGTTGGAGGCTGTTTCGAAAGGACCTCCGCCATATGAAAGAGATCTGAAATGCGATCAACGCGCAATACACCACAGCGTCGGAACGCGGCATCGAGTACATCGTCACTGCCTGTCATAGATCCCGTATGCGAGGAAGCGGCCTTTGCAGCTGCTTCTGTACGGCCGGCTTTGATCACGATGATCGGCTTGCTCAGCGCCACTTCGCGTGCGGCCGACATGAACGACCGTGCATCGCCGATCGATTCCATGTAGATAACGATGCTTTTTGTGTTCGGGTCATCGCCGAGATAGTAGATAAGATCGCCCCAGCCGACGTCTAGCATGGATCCTATCGAGACAAACGAGCTGAAGCCCACATTCTCCTTATAGCTCCAGTCTAGAATGGACGTACACAAGGCGCCGCTCTGGCTGATGAATCCGACATTACCAGGATTCGCAATCGAGCTTGCGAACGTTGCATTAAATCCGGTTGGTGGATTCATGACACCCAGGCAGTTCGGGCCAATCAGCCGCATGTTGCCTTTTCGGGCGATGTCCAATACTTCTTTTTCGAGCGCAATGCCGGATTCACCTCGCTCTTTAAATCCAGCAGAAATGATGATCGCCCCCTGTACGCCCCGCTCGACGCATTCAGTAATAATGGAAGGGACGGTGTGTGCGGGTGTAGCGATCACGGCCAGGTCTACCTGTGCCGGCACGGCGCGAAGGCTTGGATAGGCTTTAATGCCAAGTACACTCTGACGCTTCAAGTTGACGGGATAGACTGTGCCGCCAAACGGGCTACTAATAAGATTTGATAGTAGGGTGCGGCCTACACTGCCCGGCTTTTCACTTGCGCCAATAACTGCAACATGTTTTGGCTTAAACAAAGGCTCCAGAGACCGCCGCTTGGTGCCCATCACATCGTGTGTTGGGTCTTTAGATGTAAGCTCCGCAAGAGAAGGAGAATTGGTTGCTTCCATGGGTATGTCAAAGAATTGAGTTCGAAAGGGCAGTATGTACGCGTATGCTTACAAAAAGTGCGAAGTGATTCGTGCAAAATGTGGAGTTTGATGATTTTTTAACCTATCTATATTTGCTCATCTAGCAACATTGTATCATGCGTACTCTAATTTTGCCTCTTTTTTTACTGGCTTTATTATCTGCTTGCGATTCGAATGATCGTTCGCCTGAATTATTGATCGAGGTCATTAGCCCTGATGAACAAATAGTTTTGAAACGAGGGGAGGTATTTGATCTTAAGCTCTCCATCATTAGTGACCTTGATCTGAGAGACCTCGATTTGATCTATTCGTCCGAGGTAATGTGGGGAAACCTCCAAATTAAACAGGGCGTGGCACTCACTCATTTTGCTGTAGATACGACCCTGGTTTTGCCGCAAGACAATGTTGAGCCGGGAGAGGGCATATTGAGCGTTATGAGTCCATCTGGGACAGGGAACAGGTTGACGATTATCCAGATTCGGGTGGAGTGACGTCCCTGCGTTCCAGGTATGCGTATTGGGTCAGTGTAAGCGCCATGGTAGAAATTTCAGCAGACATTGCAATCATCGGTTCTGGGCCAGGGGGGAGTGCATTGGCCTATAGGCTAAAAGATTGTGGGGCAAAGGTCGTCGTTGTGGAACGAGGGGGGTATTTGCCGATTGAGCCGGCGAACTGGGATGCCGAGGCCGTGTTTAGCCATGGGAGATATAAGACGAGTGAACAGTGGTTCGATGTGGTCAATGGCACGTCATATAGGCCTGGGAATCACTATTGGGTAGGCGGGCAGACCAAGATGTACGGCGCTAACTTGCAGCGCTTTCGTAAAGAAGACTTTGACGATCTCGAGCACGTCGACGGCGTCTCGCCCGCATGGCCGATCGCATATGAGAATATCGAGCCGTATTACGGTGAAGCCGAGTCGCTTTTTGCAGTACGAGGGGAGGCCGGTGTCGATCCTACAGAACCGTACAGGAGCTCACCTTTTCCGTTTCCTGCTATTCCTCACGAGCCAGCCGTTGCCTTACTGGTTGAAAAGCTAAACGCCAGCGGGTTCAAACCTCATCCACTGGAAATGGCTGTTCACTGGGAAGGGGCGGGGTGTAATGCCGAGTTTCCCTGTTCCGGCTGTGATGGGTTTCCTTGTTATGCAAAAGGGAAAGCCGATGCTGAGACGCAGTGCCTGCGTCCGGCGCTTGAATCCAAGCAAGTAGAATTGCTCTCAAATACCCTGATAAACCGATTCACTACTACGCCGAATGGGAAGCAAATTGTAGCTGCAGAAGGAACGCGGCGTGGAGAGTCCATTGCTATAAAAAGCAAGATGTTTGTCCTGGCCTGTGGGGCGGCTAATTCTCCCCTGGTTTTACTTCGCTCCCACTCATCGGCCTGGCCCGATGGCATTGGAAACACGTATGATCAAGTTGGGCGGTATTACATGCTGCAGAATCAAAGTGCACTGATGTCGGTGCGTCCGTTTGGTACAACAGACCTCACGATGCAAAAAACCGTCGGCATCCACGATTTCCTGTTTGAAGCACCCGGCTTTTACTATCCCGCAGGCGCGATTCAGACCCTGGGCAAACTAACGGGCTTGATGATTCAAAGCGATCAACCGTATCTGCCCAGCAAACTACTGGATGGCATGGTTAAGCGAAGCATTGATTGGTGGATGACCAGTGAAGAATTGCCAGATCCAAATAACAGAATTCAATTAGGGAAGGACGGGAGGATCGAAGTCACCTGGCGGCCGAACAATGAACAGGCCCACAAGGTGTTGTTAACACACGTCAAGAAGATGATGCGGGGAGCCGGTTATCCCTTCAACTTTCATAAGCGATTCGGCATTGCGGCAAATGCCCACCAGTGCGGTACACTACGCCTCGGGAATGAGCCCTCTACTTCTGTATGCGACCCCTCTGGCAGGGTACACGGTGTCGAGAACTTGTATGTCGCTGATGCGAGTGTATTTCCCTCATCTACCGCAATGGCTCCGACGCTGACCCTGGTTGCGCTTAGTTTGAAAATGGGCCACGTGTTGGCTGCTGGTAGATAGCCTGCATCTGTCCTCATGCTTTTAATTCTGTTAAGTAGTTAAGGCGCTATCGATTAAAACCTGGTTTACTGATACTTGTTTTTGTTGTACAACAATGTAGTACAGGTTTATTGAGCTATGAACACCATCTCTTACAGCGATGCCAGGCAGAACCTGGCTAAATTATGGGACAAGATTATCGCTGATCGCGAGACCTTTATTCTCAAGAGGCGAGGCAAAGAAGATCTGGCCGTATTACCCGCTGAGGAATTGTCATCATTGCAGGAAACGCTCTATTTACTAAGTTCGCCGGCTAACGCTGAGCGTTTGTTAGAGTCCATTGAATGGGCAAGAAGAGGAGAGGGGGCACCTCAAACTGTAGAAGCCTTCAGAGAAGAGTTGGGCCTGCAGAACGATGAACAATAAGGATCGTGAGGCGGTTTTTTCTCCCCACTTTAGGGAAGACCTACGATATTGGGTAAGCAAAAATCGAAAAACAGCGCTGCGTATACTGGATTTAATCGAGGCGATTATGCGCGATCCGTTTCAGGGCATTGAGAAACCCTAAGCCTTGAAGTATCTAGGCCCAGGTATTTGGTCACGGCGTATAACTAAGCAGGATAGACTGGTTTATATAGTGGAAGAAAAACAGAGTGTCTTTCTGCAGGCTCGATTCCATTATACGAGATGATTGACTCTTAAAACGACCTGCTAGCAGATATCACTTCATTTCTAATCAGATAGTGCTATTATTACCACCGGGGATGTATACCATTGCAATATCGAGTGATAATGAGTTATTTACGCATAATGACACAATGTATACCCCACAACTTGGGTTAAATTAAAACACACTCACTCCCTACCTGTGCACTATGAGACTATCTTTAATTCTCTTATTTTTCCTTGCTGCCTGTTCTCAGCCTGAACCGCAACGCCTTGCAACCCCGCCTACGCTTCTAGCCGTAGGCGCGCAGCTTGTGCAGGTTGACACCTCGTATTCCTTCACTGAAGGCCCTGCAGTGGATGCAGCCGGCAATGTTTACTTCACCGACCAACCCAACGACCGCATCATGAAGTGGTCCACCGACGGGGACATTTCAACCTTCATGCAACCCGCAGGACGAGCAAACGGCCTTTTCTTTGACGCCGATGGCAACCTCCTGGCTTGCGCCGATGAAAACAATCAACTCTGGTCCATTTCCATGGATCAGGAAGTCACAGTTTTAGTGAATGACTTCGAAGGAAAGCGGCTTAATGGCCCCAACGATTTATGGATCGATAGCAAGGGCGGGATCTACTTCTCGGATCCCTTTTACAAGAGGCCCTACTGGTCGCATGAAGAAAAAGAAATTGAAGAAGAGCGCCTGTATTACCTCTCTCCAGACCGCGAATCTATTCGGGTCGTTGCTGATGGATTTGTGCGTCCTAATGGGTTGATTGGGACTCCCGATGGATCGACCCTCTACGTGGCTGATATCGGTGATAAGAAAACCTACAAATTCACCATCAACGACGACGCCTCGCTGTCTGAGCGTACACTATTCACGGAAATGGGCTCAGACGGCATGACGCTCGACACCGCCGGCAACGTCTACCTCACCGGTCCTGGGGTGACGGTGTTTAATCCTGCCGGCGAGCAAATCGAACATATCGAAGTCCCGGAACGATGGACAGCCAATGTGACCTTTGGGGGTGCCGACCGGAAGACGCTGTTTGTTACTGCGATGAAAGGGGTGTATACGATGGAGATGAATCTGGCAGGGGCGAGGTTTTAGTGCAAGGTGCAAGGTGCAGGGTGTTAAAAGCATAATCACTCTGCGCCTTGAATCTGCTAAACATATTGAGGATGTAATCGCCTATGGAAAACGATCAGAGCTAAAGTAGGTAACGATTCTCACAGCATATACCGGCTGCGGCCGCACTTAAGCCGCCTCAAATCGTCTCACCTGGATACCTCCTTTTGCTCGTGCAATCGCCAGGTCATATGTGTTTTGTAAGCGCAGCCACATCTCAGGGGTGCTCCCAAACGCCATCGAAAGCCGAATAGCCATTTCCGGCGAGACCCCATTTTTTCCGTTGATAAGCCGTGATAAAGTATTTCTGTTTACTCCAAGTCCTTCAGCTGCATAGGTAATCGAGATACCAAGAGGCTTAATACATTCCTCCATGATATACTCACCAGGGTGAATTGGTCTTTTCGTTTCCATATCAATGATAGTCAATCAGGTCAACATCAGTAACATCTGTTCCAGCAAACCTAAATACAATTCTCCAGTTACCCGTCACTCGCACAGAATAATACCCTTCGAATTTTCCCTTTAAAAGATGTAACCTCCAGCCTGGAAAATGTAAGTCCTCTGGGCGTTTAGCAATATCGAGAGCATTCATAATTCGCTCGACTCTGGGCATCCAATGAGGGCTAAGTTTATGTACAATTCCTTTTCCCCAATAGGCTCTCAGTCCTTTATGCTTTATAAATAGAATCAATGTGTCAAACGTCATTGAATCTGGTGTTTGCAACATGGTGCGTTGCACTCCAGTTCCGTCCATCAGTAACTTCTTCCTTTTATAAAGACAATTATCGGGTGAAGACATAACCTATTTGAACGTGCTGGCTAGTTTTCTCTGTGAAGGCAAATATGGACCGCCGACGTAACCTTCGGCGGTGCTGACCGGAAGACGCTGTTTATCACAGCGATGAAAGGGGTGTATACGATGGAGATGAACCTGGCGGGGGCGAGGTTTTAGTGCAAGGTGCAAGGTGCAAAGTGCAAGGTGCAAAGTGCAAAGTGCAAGGTGCAAAGTGCAAGGTGCAAAGTGCAAGGTGCAAGGTGATTTGGGCATATGCTAAACGAAAGGCGCGGAGTTGATTCTTCAACTCCGCGCCTTTTCTGTGGATTATTGTCTCTTGACTGCTAGTTAAAGACGTATTTCACACCTAGCTGGATTTGCCATCTCGAGAACAGTCCGGGGTCGTCGATGAAGGTTTCTTCGACGCCGGAGAAGTTGTAGAGATTGCGGCCGTTGTCGTCCGTGCCAACGAGGATGAGGGGAGAGGTAGCTGCCGGGTTTGCAAACTTACGAACGCCCCAATCGCTGTTGAATAGGTTGCCGACGTTCAGGATGTCCAGGTTGATGTGGAGCGCCTGGCGGCTGTTGCCTGTGTTGAAGCCGAGCTTGTGGACAATCTTCAGATCCATGTTGTTGTACCATGGGTTAAGAAGACCAAACCGCTCGGCGATTTTACCTCGGTTTTCGCTCAGGTAATCATCCTGGTCGATGAATGCGTTAAACGCTGCTGCCTGTGCGGCAGCTGACGTTGTGACGTTGCCATTACCGTCCATGATGTCCGCGAACATGATCTCGTTAGAATCAGTGGCATCACGAGGAATGTAGATCAGGTCATTGCCTGCCTGACCGTCGCCGTTGACGTCACCCGCGTAGATGAACGAGTAGCGGTTACCACCGGCAACAACGAATCGGTTGCCTTCAGCGGCTTCGAAGAACATGCCGAAGCTGGTTTGATTGTTTTCATTCCAGGTCTGATTGTACGTCATGCCACTCACAATACGATGACGCTGGC
This sequence comes from Rhodothermaceae bacterium, assembly GCA_019634345.1. Classification (GTDB taxonomy): domain Bacteria; phylum Bacteroidota; class Rhodothermia; order Rhodothermales; family JAHQVL01; genus JAHQVL01. The sequence continues at coordinate 3,899 of JAHQVL010000356.1, read as the reverse complement.
CGAATTCAGAGTTCGCAAGGTTCGGGTTGTTTGGATCACCCTGTACCGGCTGGTTTTGCCAGAGTACACTCGCGATTTCTGTAGACTTCAGCTTGTTCTCTGCTTTCGTATAGTTATATGCAAGGCTCGCTAAAAAGCCAGAAGCAAACGCTTTGCGAAGCTGCGTCGTGAACGTGAAGCTGTAGCCTTCGTCGGTATTGTCGATCACATAGATGCCCGATCCACCATCAGGGTTTAGCTCATTCGCATCGGGTCCTCCGTAGAACGGACGGCCGTCTTCGAACACGGTACCTACAGGCTGAACAAGGTCGGCGTTACGCATAAAGATCGCGTTGATGTCTTTGCTGAAGACAAATTCAAACGTGCCCAAGATGCCTCCTGGCAGCTCCTGGTCCAACGCAAGGTTGGTGGTCCAGAGTTGGGGCCATTTGAAGTCAGGATCCATGCCGTTCAGGTCGAACGAGGTCTGGAGGATCGAGTCATCGCTTGTTTCATGCGAACCCGGTACGGTGTCGATATTTGGGAACAGGTTGGGGTTGTTGCCCGGGTTGGAGATCACGTTGCCGTACCAAACGAAAGGAATACGTCCGGTGAAGATCCCTGTACCCCCTCGAACCTGGGTGGTTCGGTCGTCATTCGCACTCCAGTTAAAGCCAAATCGAGGCGAGAACAGGGGAGCCGCACTAGGGAGGGTTGCCTGATCCACGACCTCAGGATTGCCGTCTTCGTCCAGCGCCGTTAGGCCGGTAGAGAAGGGGTTCTCGACAGGGTCCGTGAAGTACATCGGCATATCCATGCGCAGACCGATGGTCAAGTTGAAATTGTCTGAGACGACAAACTCATCTTGAACATAAAGCCCAAGCTGTCCGCCAGAGATATCTTCTCCTTTAAATGGCCCCGTAGCTACCATCTCGCGGAAGTCGATGAAGTTATCGGGATCGCTTGGGTCGGTTGAGGCAAAGAAGTCATCCAGCGTCGCAAAGGTAGATCCAATCGGGCGGACAAAGTGAGGGAGGAAGAAGACGCCGTGGCGGAAGATGTTGAACGAGTTGAAGAAGTTATAGGTCTCAAAGTTCACACCTGCCGTTAGCACGTGCTTTCCGGTATAGTAGCTAAAGTTGTTGGTAAACTGAAGGACGTCCTGGTCCAGGATGTTGTGGATCGAGAACGGTTCGTGACCAATCGTGGTGTAGGTAACACCGCCTTCAGCGATTTCTATTGTCGGGAAGTCTTCGCTCAGAGGGGTTCTGAAGTCTCGGAATCGGTTGTAGCTGGCAAAGAATCTGTTCGAGAACGAAGATCCCTGGCTGTTTAATTCAAGAGCAAACGAATTCAACTCGTTCGTGATCGAGTATCCTGAGTTCTGAAACGGCAAGGAGCTTGAGTTAGGGCCACGGCCGGAGTTAAACGCACTGAGTACAAAAGCGTTAGGGCCAAGATCGCGGCTTCCATCCAGGTAGTTCCAGCGGAAGGACATCTCGTTATTCGGGTTGATATTCCAGTCCAACTTCATCAAGAACTTGTCGCTGTTCGTTTCATTGATGTAGTTGTCGTAGTCGCCTGTTTCGTATCCATAAACGTCCCGCATGATATTTCGGATACGGTCCATCGTGGCGCGGTCAACACGGGATTCACCGAAGGTCAGGTTTCCATCGTCGTCCGCGAGGAAGTTGGTGCCTGGGTCATCTCTTCGCTCCAATTCTCCGTTTACGAAGAAGAACAATGTGTTCTGGATGATTGGACCGCTGATGGTGAAACCAGATTGGTTAAATCCTAGATCTGGGTTTGCAACAACCGGTTGGCCACTTACTTCGTCACCAAGAAGGTTCTCATTTCGGAAAAAAGTATAAACCGATCCTTTGAATTGGTTTGTACCGCTCTTGGTGACCGAGTTCACGTTGGCTCCCGTGAAACCGCCTTCGCGTACGTCAAAAGGAGCGATGGAAACCTGTACCTGCTCGATAGCCTCAAACGGTACGGGTTCTGCGCCGGCTTGTCCACCAGGAGCAGGGTCGTCAAGACCGAAGGGGTTGTTGAAGTACGAGCCGTCTAGCGATACGTTATTGTATAGCCAGTTACGTCCGCCAAAGCTCAGGTTGCCATCGTTACGTGGGTCCAGGCGAATGAGGTCGCGCGTACTACGCTGGATGGAAGGCAATTGCTGTACTTGATCAGGAGAAACAAAGGTAGCAGCCCCCATTCGACTGGAGCTAAGAACCTCGTTTAAATCGGCGGTTACTTCAACACCTTCAAGCTGGACCGCTTCTTCCAGAAGCATGACTCCCACTCTGTAGGTTTCGCCAAGGTTTAGGTAGATTTCTTGTTGTTGTTGAGTCGCGAATCCAACGAAAGAAACGGTAACCGTGTAAGGGCCACCGACGCGCATATTTCGAATATCAAAGTTGCCTTCGATACGAGTCGTAGTTCCGTACTGCGTACCACTTGGTTCATGCACCACAATCACGTTTGCACCCGGAATCGGTTCTCCGTTTGCATCTGTGACAATCCCTGACATTTGGGATTTTGTAACCCCTTGTCCGAGGGCTGACGTGGCGAGAAGGGTATGAGCAAGTACTAAGAATACGATCAGCTTAAAATCGGGAAGCTGCGTAGCTTTCATAAGTATAAATTAGTGAGTTCAAGAAAATAAGGTGGGGTCGTGATAGTGGGTCACGTTAAGCCATTGTTATAAAATAATGACCCCTTTAAAAAGAAAAGAGATCAGAGATTTAAAGTTTAAAAGAAAAAGCCAGTCCATAGGGACTGGCTTTTTCTTTTGTGCAATATTCAGCATGCACTGTTTAGCGTAAGTTAATGATTTGGTTATGATTTAGTAATACTAATCGCGGTTAGCAGCACTCCATAAGTACAAGGTGCAGAGTAATCAGGTCCTTGGGCATTCTGCTAAATGGAGAAAATTTATATTTCCTTTGCACTTTGCACTTTGCACTTTGCACTTTGCACTTTGCACTTTGCACTTTGCACTTTGCACTATGCGGCTTTTCTTTGTTTGATATTGACGCTCACTTCTTTGCCAATTTTTGTCATCATATTGACAAGGTAATCAATCGTAAATTTATCGATGTTGCCTTGCAGTAGATCATTTACCCTTGGGTGGGCAATGTCAAACACTTCGCCCGCCTTTCTTAGACTTAATCCTTCATCCCGGATGTACCGGGTAAGCTCTGCCATTAGTTTTGCCCGGATTTTGAGATTTGCGGCTTCTTCTTTTTTGAAGCCCAAGGCTTCAAATATATTGTCGTTAGGTCCAACTCTATTTTTATCCATTTTATCAACCCTTCAAGAGGTTAAACAGTCGCTTACGGGCAATATCGATGTCCTGCTTTGAGGTCTTCTGAGTTTTCTTGACAAAGGCATGAAGCACGTAAATTATATCAGCAATCCGAGTATAATATAGTACTCTGAATGCATTGCCGTCAGAGGATACTCTAATCTCACGAACGCCACTACCTATCGACTTCATTGGTTTCCAGTCGGCAGGCTCCAGCCCTTCCTGTAAGAGATATAGCTGAGTGCCGACTTTTTTCTGGCATTTCTCGGAAAACCCTGAATCACATTTCTAGAGTTTCCAAGGAATTCAACTTCTTTCATCACTGTTCTTTACTATCCTTCAGATATCTATTCGCTCTATTTAATACCTGACAGCGGATGGTAAAGCACTAGGGGTGGTATTAAATATATTACCGTATGTTCCGATTAGGATGGACTTTCATGATCAATGTTACACGCTAATAAACACCATAGTGGGAGGAGATGTTGTGTCAATTATGCATGATTTTGTTATAAACCTTTTTCAATCTCTTCCGAAAAGGGAGATGGTTCTATTGTTAGTCAGTAAATAAAATCTTGAGAGTGCAGGGTGCAGGGTAATCAGGTCC
>JAHQVL010000355.1 GCA_019634345.1 Rhodothermaceae bacterium | reverse complement strand
GCCTGTAGAGTAGATGCGAGGCCCCACCATGGCGCCTGTATCTACAAGGTCGCCGTATGTGATCACGTCAGTGGATCCTGTTTGTGGATCTCTGGTTGTGGTCACCCCATAAGCGAGGTTGGCCAGGTACGCCCAGCTTTGTGGTTTATGGACGTTCCATGCCGGACGGAGATGAGCGTGGGTGTCTACAAACCCAGGGACGATGGTCATGCCAGATACGTCAATGGTTCGTGTTCGTCTGGGCACCTCCAGAGAGCCTTCTTCACCGATGGCTTCGATGCGGTTGTTGCGGATCAGTACGTCCCCCTCTTCAATGACTTCATCGCCTTTCATCGTAATGATGCGAGCGCCTTGAAGTAGGACCGTTCCTTCAGGGATGTCCCGCTGAACAGCAATCTGGATGCGTAGTTCGTGCGGCTTGTAGGCTTCGTCTTTTTTCTCTTCGTCTTCCTTTTCTTCCTCGCTTGCTTCGTTGGTATCCTGGCCTTCGTCCCCCTCTTCAATCTCTTCTTCGGATTCCTCTTCGCTACTTTCTTCTTCCGCCTTTTTTACTGCAGCTAAGCTATCGGAGACGGCTTTTTCTCGATCTAAATCATACACCACGTGTGCATTACCAATGGACCAGTGGATCGTTCTCCCATCATGGCCCCAGGTAGGAAACTGGCCGCCGATATCTGTCAGCTTCTTTGCCGGGAACGGTGCGCTCGATGGGTTTGCAACCGAGATGGTTGGTGCATCGCCGCCGACGTAAGGGACCGTGACCACGTAAATATCCTGATTAACCTGGGCCAGTGCCTGGTCTCCTTCTGGAGCCATCATGGTAATGGATGCGCTGTTTGGTTGCGAAGCCTGGGGCCGCTTGTTACCGACGACCTTCACGTGCACTTTTTCATCTGTACCGTCCCAGCGGATGGATAGCAGTCCTTTTTGGGAATGATGGAGGTAGATGCGGTCTGAAGAAGACGTAAAGTGGGGCCGGCTTCGTCCTTCGGTTGGAGCGATGAGGGTGTGGTCGCCCCCGTCACTCGGAATCCAGACGAGGTCGGAAGCAGCGCCGAACGCAAAGGGGCCTACCGCGTCCATGTACGCTTTGGCAGGGCCGCGAACGGCAACGATGCGTCCGTTGGAAGCCCATACCGGCTGTTGAAAGATGCCACGCTGCGTGGTGAGTTGGGTGGGATTGCCACGCCCATCGGCACGCACTTTAAACATATGACCGCCTTCCTCTGTCCACGTAACATAGGCGAGCCACTCTCCGTCTGGGGACCATGTCGGTTGTGCTTCAATTGCTGAGGACTCCGTAAGTCGCTGAGGCTCGCCGTCCGGGTAGTCCATGATGTACAGGTCATTCAGGACCGTAAATGCGAGTTGGCTGCCATCCGGAGAAGGGACCGCGTCGCGGATTTGCCGGGCGATAAACGTAGGGTCATCAGGGATGGCATAGTCAAAGTCCACGAGGGGCCCCATGCCCAACTCTACGTTGACTTCAAAGGGTACCGGAATGGCATCGCTGCCATCAATAGGAATGCGCCAGATCTTGCCCCCGTAGGAAGCAACGACTTCTTTGGAGTCGGGAGTGAAAGACATGCCTGGAAGAACATCCTGATCGGCGATGGATTCTTGTTCGTCACGCTGGACCGGGTAGGCCAGCCATTGCTCGTCGCCTGTATTCAAGTCTCTGATTCGTAAGCCGGTTTGGTCCTCCATTCGGGATCCATACACCAACCATTTGCCATCAGGAGATAGCGTTGGGCGGAAAGCAGAGCCGTAGCGGGAGGTTCGTCCGTACGTTTCACCATTGTCGCGGTCATATACCGCCAGTTGGTACTGAGGGAGAGAGGCGTTGTAGTTCCAGCTATTTTGCCGGCGTGCAAACCAGATATGGCGCCCATCGGGAGACACCGCGCCGCCGACTGTTTTCAGGTTGTCCGGCTTGGGCGTAATTGATTTCCCGCTACCCCCGTCGATATGGCCCATCCATAACTTGACGACGCCGAGTCGGGATTCGCCTTTAGAGGCAATCACATAATCGCCGTCGGGCGTCCAATCGGGCGACATATACTGCTTCCCTTTGTCTTTCGTAACCTGCGTGGTTTCCTTGGACTCCAGGTCGATGGTCCACAAGTTTTCACTGCCCGTATAGTCCGAGACATACAAGACCTTTTTTCCATCCGGACTGAATCGTGGTTGGGCATCGTAGTGCATCCCTTCCGTAAGGCGGGTTGCAGTGCCACCGGATAGCGGGAGCGTATACAGGTCGCCCAGCATGTCAAACACAATCTGCTGGCCGTCCGGGCTTACGTCCAGCGAGATCCACGAGCCTTCGTCTGTAGTGAAGGAGATGGTGCGCTCTGCTTTAAGCGGCAGGTCCTTGTTTTTCGACTTGGTGCTGTCGTCTTCGGTTGTATATGCATGCACCGTAATCGTCGGGATAAGGATGATGCACAAGAGGGATAGAATCCAGGAGCGGGCTTTCATAGGTAGATGGGGTTGGGTGTAAGGGGAATCCCATAAGGTAGTTGTTGGCGGGTAAGGGATTCAAGTGTGTGAAGTCTATGTAGGAATAGATTTCAGCCCTAACATTGTCATGTAGATGTAGTATATTGCGGTGCTTATCACATCTGGCAACAAACGACACTACTCTATGGAACCTCAGGATCTAGACGATTCTTTCCACGAGCCCTATCATGCGCCCACCGTTGGGCAGAGCCTTCGGCATGCCTGGGGGGTGATGTGGAACAACATAGGCACGGTATTGGGGCTTTATGTTCTTGTCATCATTGTTGGGTTACCCGCCATGCTTGCATCGTATTCTGCACCGGATTTGGCGGATCCATCGGTCATGGATTCATTGTGGCCTTCAATAATCGCATACTACACCTCTTTACCCATGTTGGGCTCTATGCTATACTCTCTACTCGTTAGCCAGCCGGTAAGTTATGGGTTTGGATATAGCCTGATCAAAGGGGCTCGAAACGAACGGATGGACGTATCCGATTTGTTTGAGGGGTTTAAGGATTATGGCAATCTACTCTTCGGTATTCTACTGACGTTTCTGGCGGTGATCGTTGCTTTCGTGCCGATGTTTTTAGCCATATTTTTAATGATGTTCTATATAACATCTTCGGAACCCGGATCAGCGCCTTCTTTCATGGTGCAAAGTAGTTTGATCGCAGACAGCAATGGGGTGCCTATTGTTTTGACAGTCGTTGTCGTTTATGTGGTCTTCCTTTTAGTCGGCCTGACACTTATGCTGAGGGTGTTATTTACGCCTTACCTGATTATAGACCAAAAACTCCCAGCCTTGGAAGCCATTAAAACAAGTTGGACGATGACGAGCGGACATACCCTTACGCTCTTTGGCTTTCTTCTCGCTTCTATTTGTATATGTCTTGGAGGGCTTTTCTTTTTTATTATCGGGGTGATACCCGCCATGATTTGGGTCCAAACGGCCTATGGTTCCTTTTACAACGCGATCTTGGAGCCCAGTAGTAATGGAGTGAACGATCTCTTTTGATTGAACTGTTTGCACTAATAGCTGGGATATTCGAAATTGGTAGAACACTGACCATCAATCTCCATCGCTATGAAAAATACCCACAATTCCCGACGGCAATTCCTTAAAACGACAGCTGTAGTATCAGCGGCAACTATTGTACCTCGCCATGTATTAGGCGGTGTGGGGTATAAAGCGCCTAGCGATACGTTGGTCATTGCTGGTGTGGGAGTAGGGGGGATGGGAGGTGTATATCTACGTAACTGCGAAAGCGAGAACATTGCTGTGCTATGCGATGTGGACTATGGATTTGCGCAGCGCACCTTTGATCGCTACCCGGACGCCGTTCGCTATTACGATTACCGGCGCATGTTGGATCAGGAAAGGGGTATCGATGCTGTGGTGATAGGAACGCCGGATCATACGCACGCGGTCATCGCTATGGCGGCCTTTGACCTGGGTAAACATATCTATTGTGCGAAGCCGCTTACCCGCACGATCTATGAAAGCCGGAAGATGTTGGCTGCAACAAAGGCCTCGGGTGTTGCAACGCAAATGAGTACACAAGGCCAGGCAGAGGACGGCCCAAGGCGATTAAAAGAACTGGTTAACTCAGGTGCAATCGGTGCAGTGCATCACGTGCACATCTGGTCGGACCGCCCCATTTGGCCACAAGGGGTTGACCGTCCTGAAGAGCGGATGGAGAAGCCAAACAACCTGAATTGGGACCTCTGGCTTGGACCTGCGCCAGACCGGCCTTATCACTCCGCGTATCATCCGTTCAGGCACCGCGGTTGGATCGACTTCGGCACCGGCGCTCTCGGCGACATGGGGTGTCATGCCTTTGACCCGGTATTCCGGGCATTAGATTTAGTCGCGCCAACAAAAGTGTATGGAAGCTGCACGACGATCACTTCAGAGACTTTCCCTTCGGCATCCGTCGTTCATTACGAGTTTCCAGCCAGGGGCAGCCGGCCTCCCGTTAAGCTAAGCTGGTACGATGGCGGACTAAAACCGCCGCGTCCAGGACAACTGGAAGCCGGGAAAGAGTTAGGGCGCGATGGGCTCATTTTTGAAGGAGAAAAAGGGACCATCATGAGCGGATTCACTGGCGCCAATCCCCACCTGGTACCCGAGGCAGAAATGGATCACTTCGAGAGGCCCCCTAAAACCATCGCATCGTCCATCGGCCATTATAACGAGTGGATCGAAGCCTGCAAAGGCGGCCCCGAAGCCCCGTGCCATTTCGGATGGGGCGCGCCGCTGACTGAGATCGTGCTTCTTGGAAATGTGGCTCTTCGTACCGGCCGCACGCTGGATTGGGATGCGGAGAAGGGCGAGTTTGTAGGGGACAGCGATGCGAATGCGTTTATACAGGAGCCTTATCGAGCTGGGTGGACGCTTTGAGGATGCCCCTGATTCCCCTACTAAACGAATAGAAATTCCCCTACGGGATATGTGCTCTATCCTTTTCCTCTCTTTATAGTAATTCAGGCTAATGTTTAACTGAGGATGTACTTCCTAACTGCCCTCTACTACGTTTCTATGTACGTTTAGATATCGAGAGGAGAACATTATTATGAGCCTATTCAAACAATGTATGGTGCTTTGTATTCTGGTTGCCACTACAGGTCTTAATGCATTTGGTCAGTACGAAGCCTATGAAGTCCTGCTAAATGCCCCAGATATCTCCCCCTCAGTAACCTGGTATTCAGATAATTCAACCCTTCCTGTCGCTTACGCTGACTGGTCAGATCAGCAAAAAGCGGATTTGCGTGCGATAATTGAAAGCCTTGAAGCGGGAGAGGCCTATCCGATGGATGCACCTCCTCAGCTAGTAACTTCTTATTATATATCCCGCGATGATGCCTGGACGATCTTCCTTTCCCACATAGCTCATTCCCTTTGGGTTGAAGTAAATCAAAAAGTACCCTGGTCGATTCTTGAGTACGAAAAGGAAAATCTTGACCTTCTATTCGACGGAAGTCTCATGTTTTCCTGTCCAGGTGTAGACACGTGCGTTTTTAATACGTCTACCTATGGCCGCGTAACGGATTGGAATGTTCGGCTCACCTATGATTTTCTGTCCCAACAGGGCATGATCCGTGAAACGGCTGAGGAAACACTGTGGGCATTTACGTACTGGGGGCGGAGAAACCTTGTACATATCCTGGGAGCGGACTCAAACCCGGACGGATACGAGCGCCTTTATGGATACCGTGGCTACCCGTTGTTAAATCGGATTCTCGACCCCTTACCAGGTAAAACGCACATCACAGCAGGGTGTTGGGGGACGGCTGGAGTCTTCAAGGGAGTATTACGCGCTGTCAATATTCCCGTACGCAGTACCACGACTCATTTTGGCAGCCCGTCGAATGATAGTAGAGCCCTGCACAGCCGATTCGAAATGCCAACAATCGGTGTTGGCACAACGCACGGTGATGATATTTACAATGGCTGGTTAAGGCCGACGAAAAACAACAACGTGCATTCCTCTTTTGTATTTCATCCCATCCAATGGTTGGACGATTTTATCGATGATCCCAAAGAACTGGACTGCAATGATTCCTGGTGCAATTCCCCGGAAGACCAGGCTGCTTTTAATAAAGACAAATATGTCAAACGGATCGCTGCATTTTATTTTTCTGATACGATGATGCGTTACCGTACTTCAAATGGGACGGAGGATATCCTTCCAGATTCGTATCTGAATGCCTTAAAGGGGGTGTCGATCGGTGGGCAAACCCATATTTTCGCAGTGCCCTTTTTTACAGACGATGAGATTGATGATATCACAAAACGGTTGGATGATGAAGTGCGCAGAATTGGAGAGGGAAGCTGGGATGAAGGGCGCAGCCGGCTTCTATTTGATTCTCCCTCCCTCTTGGACGAAGAGCCATCGCTAAGTGCTTATGCGCCGTTTGCAGACTTCACCTATACGCGGGAGTCTCCGGAAGTCCTGCATATATCTTTCTTCGGTGAAGTCCTGGGGGATGTACAAGGCTTACGGTGGGATTTTGGAGATGGAGAATCAAGTACAAATCTCAACCCAACTCATGTTTATACATTTGCAGATACCTTTAACGTCTCATTTACTGCAAATGGGCCAGGTGGCACCTCCGAAATAACTTCATCCCTTGTGGTAGAAGGTGTTGATGGGGTACCCCTTCCTGATCCTGTTACATTGGATACCCCTTTGTCAGGCACAACTCTGTCTTCAGTATCCATCGAGTTTACGTGGATGGAGCTTCCTGCAGCGGTTCGTTATCACATCCAACTTGCTGAAGACCCATCGTTCGCTGGTATTGTATTTGAAGAGAACGCCCATCCCACAACTGCAATTATTGTTGACTCCTTGAGTGAAGCCAGTGCGTATTATTGGAGAGTCCGAGCTAAAAACGAAGCGGGTGCGGGTTCATGGTCAAAAGTATCTCAATTTACTGTTTCTACAGGGACGGCTACTGAGTCCATTTCAAGCGAGCTTCCTGCAACCTTTTCCCTTAATCAAAATTATCCAAACCCCTTTAATCCGACCACAACGATGAGGTTTGATGTTCCGGCAGCTTCTCATGTTCGGCTGACGGTATATGATCTGCTTGGTCGTAAGGTAGCTGATCTTGTCGATAGGGTTCTTGAAGCGGGAAGCCATCAGCTTATGTTCGATGCAAGCCACCTTCCAGGCGGTGTATATGTATATCAGCTTGAGAGTGAAGGGATACTGCTTTCTGAAAAAATGGTGCTGTTGAAGTGATGTAGTAGGGCCTTGTCAATAGGCAAGATTTTGTTCTTTGCAAAGATGTTGTAATGGAGTGAGGAGCGGGCTGCTTCGACGATGAATCACACTGATGTTCGCGTGTTTATGCATGTGCCCATCAAGAATGGACACATGCCTTAACGCCTGATAGTTGATCCGTCGGGAGCTGCCACAATCTAGATCGGTCGTGAGCCAGCTTAATATATTTCAAAGGTGTACGAAACTGAAAACGTAATCATTTTCTAACGTTTTTCAGGCTGCAATCAACGCCTTGCTCCTGATTCTATAAAATAGGCCTTTCTGATCACTGCAATGGGTAAGGTACCTGATGATCTCGATTTCTTGGTACGGCAGGCTACTGTGAATACCAGTCTGCTAGAAGGAGTAATGGATCAACTGATACCTTTTACCATGCATCTTCCGCCTGAAAAAATCCAACTTTACAAAAAATGGCTGGTGCCTTTATTGGATACACTGGAGGGAGGCAGTACGCATTATGGAGCCCTGGTTGTCATGGTTGCGCTGTTGAAGTACAGAGAAACGCGCTTTCAAGAAGTCATTGACTTGCTCGTGACCTATAAAGATAATAATGGGGAAAATATACCTGTAGCTTTACTGGTCCCGGCGAACTCATTGATCGGAGGATCCTATCGAGGATTAGGGGAATTGGAACGTGCGCTCGAATTTTTTCAACAGAATATCCGTTATGATCAGTATGAGCGCGAGGGGCATAAGTTTTTTTATTCTGTGACGTTGTATCACATCGCAGAGATATATGGCGAACTCCAGGAATTTGAGAAAAAACTTCAAAAGCACAAACAGAGCCAGCAATTTAATGAGCGATCCAATAACAAGGACTTTTACTTCAGGGCATTAAATGGAATAGGTAGGGCCTATCAAGGGCTGCAGGATTACGACAATGCCCTGGAATACTTTCTGAAAGTCGAAAAAGAAAGCAACCAAATATGCACTATCCCATTTCGAGCACGTAACCTGCACGACCTGGGCTGTTTGTATGCAGAACTCAATAACGTTGATAATGCCCTGGATTATTTTGAACAAGCTCTCTGTATCAGAAGAGAACAAAAGTTAGTTAACGCCAGCATTACAACGCTCATGGAGATGGGGCGTATTCTGATGGCTAATGATAGGATTGAAGATGCGATTGTGTTGCTCAACGAAGCTCTACATTATGCAGATAACTTGGGCGTCAAGAAAAAACAACTCCAGCTTTACAAATTGCTTTCTGAAGTATACGAGTATTGCAAACGGTATGACGTTGCCCTCGAGTATTTTAAACAATTCAATCGGTTGAAGGAAGAAGTCGATGATGTGAACAAAACGAGAGTTGAAAATCAACGCATCCGTGAGATGAATACGTTGCTGGCAAAACAAAAGGATTTAATCGAAAATCAAAAAATAAAACTAGAAGGAGCTATTGCTGAATTATCTTCGGTGAATAATAATTTGGTTCAAGCCAATATCTCGCTTAGAAATCGAACCCAACAGCTACATGCTACCCTGGAAGCCAACAACGAGATACTGAAAATCACCGCACATGACCTTAAAAATCCACTATGTGGCATCATAGGATTGGTAGACCTCGTGATATTTGAAAGTGAAGAAGCTCACCAATCAGCGTATGAAACTGTAATGGAGAATGTACCGCTGGTGAAAGAGGAAGCGAATCGCATGTTGCAAATCATCATAGATCTTTTGGATAAACATCGTGCTGGTGAGCAACCTGCCCTTATCAAAGAGCGCGTAACATTGAATGAAATAGTAATAAGAGTAATTCGTTGGAATACTAAGCAGGCTCAAGAAAAAGGTATCTTGCTTCATTTTCATTCTTGCTCTCCCTTTATAGTTGATGTCGATATGATTTCGATACAACGAGTACTTGACAATTATGTATCAAATGCGATCAAGTTCAGTCCGCGAAATAGCAATATTTGGGTAGAGATCAATCCCGAATTCGATGATCTCGATGGCAAAAGTATGGTGAAAGTTTCTGTTCTTGACGAAGGTCCTGGGCTCTCGGAAGAGGATAAAAAGAACGTATTTGGAAAGATGCAGAGCCTTAGTGCTAAACCTACTGGCGGCGAGCATTCAAGCGGCTTGGGGCTCTACATAGTGAAAACTCTGGTTGAGTTACATGACGGTAGGGTCGGTGTGGAGAGCGAGTACGGTAAAGGAGCCTCCTTCTGGTTTGCTCTTCCAGTGCTAGAGACCTGAAAAGACAGTACTGTTTAATCTGTATCTATGCTCGGATGGATTTCATTCAACCCTCAGCGAATGAATGGGGTTTGACAAGGCGACTTTGGATGCATGGTACCCGACGGTTGCAACGGATATCAATAGGGCGATTGCCGTTGCGATGAGAAATGCGGCGTATCCCATTTCGACACTATAAGCAAAT
>JAHQVL010000354.1 GCA_019634345.1 Rhodothermaceae bacterium | reverse complement strand
GACACTGGACGCATGTTTATCATGACGTTCATGCATCCATTGCAAGAAAAGGCCTGTATCAAATTCATCTGATTTACACCGTTCGCCTGCCTCAACAAGGCGATCCGTGACACCACTTAAGGCAGAAGCAATGATTACTGGGCGGATCCCTTCTTCTCTGTACCTTTGCACTATTGCAATCGCATTCCCGAATCGCTCAGGGTGCCCAACAGATGAACCGCCAAACTTAAGTACAACCATTTTTTCGCAGTTGAAATGATGAGGGCGACGTAGATATCGGAACAGAAGCCATCTGCTCTTTTAACCATTCGCCAATGAGTTCATTTAAAGTGTCGATTTCAATGAGGAATGCATCATGCCCCTGAGGAGAAACCAAAACGCGTAACGTACTATTGGGTAAATGCTCAGCCAACTCCTCTTGCTCGCGCAAGGGATACAGAATATCAGAATCAATCCCAATGACCAACGCCGGCTGTTGAATACCTTGTAAGATCTCTCTGTACTCCCCACGCCCGCGTGAAACGTCATGCGTATCCATTTGCCGAGTAAGCTTTACGTAGCAATTGGCATCAAACCGATCGACGAGTTTTTGCCCCTGATATCTCAGATACCCTTCAACAGCCCACAGAGAATCGTCATCCTCCTGGCGCGTTCGGCCGAATCGGTTGTCATAAATCGCCATCGACCGATACGAGACCATAGCCATCATTCGAGCTGCCGACAAGCCGGCAACAGGCTCGCTTCCTTCCGCATAATGGCCGCCTTTCCAATTGGGATCAGCGAAAATAGCCTGCCGTTGCGCTTCACTCCACGCGATGCACCAGGCAGAATGACGCCCCCCCACCGCTATAGGAGCAATGTGTTTCACAAAGTCTCCCAGCAGCGCCCATTCTAATACTTGCATACCTCCCATCGACCCGCCGACTACGAGCTCTACCGAACATACTCCCAGGTGGTCGAGCAAAAGCCGGTGTGCATTTACGGTATCCCGAATGGTGATTTCAGGAAAGGATGCTCCATAGGGTTCACCGGAATCGGGGTTAAGGGTAATCGGAGATACGGATCCGTACGGTGATCCCAGAACATTCGCAGCAATAACGTAGAACAGATCCGTATCGAGTGCTTTTCCTGGCCCCAACAATCCACCCCACCACTCGTCAATGTCGGTATTCCCCGTCAATGCATGACATACAACGATAGCATTATCGCCACGACTATTAAGCGATCCCCATGTTCGGTATGCGACTGGCACTTGTCGCAATGCTACACCGCTCTCTAGCTTCAGCGTATTCAGAAGGATGGTATTCATTCACTCGCCCGTTTATTGATGACCGTCTAAGTACAACCAAATAAGTCCTGACGGTTTATTTGGTTGGTTTCAGGTTTCAGGTTTCAGGTTTTGGGTTAAAAAGCGGCCATTTGGCCTAAAAAAACCAGAAACAAGAAACCAGAAACAAGAAACCAATCACACACAAACCATCAGTTTTTGTGTGTTTGTACTTAGCTGGCTGTAACGGTATGCGCTGCTTTTATGGCCTGGGCAAAGTCAGCCTTGATATCTTCAATATGCTCGATACCAACTGAAACACGGATGAGATCTTCGGTGACACCGGCTGCTACCTGCTCTTCAGCAGCTAATTGCTGGTGCGTTGTCGAAGAAGGATGGATCACCAGTGTTTTTGCGTCGCCAACATTAGCAAGGTGGCTTGCTAGTTGAACGTTGTCAACAAACTTTTGGCCTGCTTCCTGCCCACCTCGAATTCCAAAGGCAAGAACAGCCCCAAAACCGTTATTCAGATATTTCTTAGCGGTTTCATGATACGGATGAGAAGAAAGGCCCGGATAACTGACCCAATCAACTCCGTCGTGTGCTTGAAGCCATTTTGCCAACTCCAGGGCATTATCTACACTACGCTGTACCCGAAGAGATAGGGTTTCGAGTCCCTGCAGAAGCAAGAAGGAGCCAAATGGGTTTTGGCTCGGGCCAAGATCACGTAACCCTTCTACACGGGCCCGAATAATAAAGGCCACATTGGCTCCTAGGACTCCCTCAGGCCCGAAGGTTTCCCAGAAATTCAAGCCATGATACCCCGGCGAAGGCTCTGTAAATGTTGGAAATTTGCCGTTATCCCAAGGGAATGTACCCGCGTCTACAATAACGCCTCCGATTGTCGTACCATGACCACCAATCCATTTTGTGGCGCTTTGTACGACAATATCCGCCCCATGCTCTATAGGACGAAATAAATAACCGCATGCACCAAATGTATTATCAACGACCAGCGGAATTCCGTGCGCTTTTGCAATTTTAGAAATCCGCTCAAAGTCAGGGATATTAAATCGAGGATTCCCCATCGTTTCAAGGTAAATGGCCTTGGTCCGATCATTAATCAAGCGCTCAATGGAATCCGGATCATCACCGTTTGCAAACAATACTTTGATTCCGAGGCGCGGAAACGTGACTTTAAATTGGTTATATGTACCTCCATATAGATAGGAGGTTGACACAATATTGTCACCCGCTTCGGCAATGGTTGTCAAAGCGAGTAATTGAGCTGCCTGGCCACTGGATGTGGCTAATGCTGCCAAGCCACCTTCTAATGCCGCAACCCGTTGCTCAAAAACATCGGTTGTCGGATTCATAATTCGGGTATAAATATTCCCGAACTCTTTTAATCCAAATAAATTCGCCCCGTGCTCCGAATTATTAAAGGTGAAGGAGGTAGTGGCGTAAATAGGGACGGCTCTGGCATTTGTCGCAGAATCAGGTGATTGCCCCGCGTGCAACTGAAGTGTTTCAAAGCGTAATGGTTGTTGTCCATTGCTGCTCATAGTAGTTTCTCAAGTTTGAATGAGTGAGGACTGTAGTGTACTGAGCAGACATCCAAGCGCCGTTCCGGCAGTGCCGGCATGACATTAGGCAGGAACGTAGGGGCAAAATAAAACCCCTTCACGCTCACCGCGGAAGAGGCAGACAACAAGAACCGATGTGGGTACCGGATATGCTGATCCCTCCCGCTCATCTTCCCCAGGCTATGCCAGGGTAGGAAGTGGCACCTTGCTACAGTGAATTCCGGTAATAATCCGCACTGCATCGGTTGCCAGGGCATCAACGGGCCTAATCCCTCCACCCTTCTGGATGAGCTGTCAGAAACTCTATGTTGAAATTAACTACCAACTAGTGTAGCAGGCGGTTCCTCGGATGAAAAATTTTTTAATACTATCAATTCAAGGCAAATACTTTTGTCCACCTTCCCGAAAAATGCAAAAAAAATAGCGCAAACACGTGATACCGTAAGTCTCAACAAAACTGTTAATATATGGCCTGACGTCGCTCGGCCTGTACACTTCTTAAGTGACCTGATTTTTCGTGCTCGCTGCATACGTCATTTTGACTACCCCTCACTGATACCACATATCCATGGAACCCGGCCACCCATCCTCTGACAATGAAACAGAGAATGACCTCCCTATAACTGACGTTTGGGTCATTGAAGATGACATTGGATACCAACGTCGGGTCGTAAGCATGTTGGAAAAAATACCCGAAATCAATTGCTCATTCGTTTCTACTCGATGCGAGCCGGCTCTTGAACGCCTGAGAAGTGGTAAAAAACCCGATGTCATTCTCATGGATATCTCGCTCCAGGGAGACATGGACGGCATAGAAGGTACCTGGGAATTCAAAGAGATGGATTCCGACCTGCATGTATTGGCACTGACGAATAACGACGAAGAAAGCGCCGTTTCCTCCATGATTATGGCAGGAGTAAGCGGCTATCTACTGAAACCCTCTTCAAAATCTGAAATCATCAACTCTATTCAAGAGGTACAAAAAGGGGGAGCCCCGATTACGCCTAGTGTCGCATCTATCATGATGCGCTTGTACAGAGAATATGCCCGGCCAAAACCCCTTTTCCTTCGCGATTACAATTTGAGTAAACGTGAACAAGAAATTCTGCAACTACTCAGCGAGGGGAAAACAAAAAAAGAAGTTGCAGCTGCCAAGAATATTAGCGAACATACTGTCGACACACACATTCGAAGTGTTTATAAAAAACTGGGGGTTCGCAACCGCTCTGCAGCCATCATTAAAGCGGTAAGGGAAGGCCTGGTAACTGTGAAATAAATTCAATACATGGTCAAAACAACAAAGGATGGATCCCCTACCCTCTTCAGTGAGCGATATCAACAAACCTATCATTCCATCCATGGCTCTCTAACGGAGTCTAACCATATCTTCCTCTCAGAAACAGGCGTTAAAGATCGACTACAAGCGGGCTCACCAACCAACATTCTTGAAGTAGGTCTTGGTACTGGCCTCAATTTTTTGCTGACGGCCCAGGTAGCACTCGCGTCTCATGCTTCACTGGAATACTGGGCGTTCGAGCATACCATTATCTCAAAAGCAACCTTCCTCGCACTTGGCCTTGAGAAGTTCATAGATAATCACACCCTTCTCGATCGTTTTGCTGATACACTCGAATCACTTAGCACAGCCCCTCCCTTGAAGACCTACTCCTTGACCCTTTTTGAAGGCGTACACCTTCATGTTTTAAAAGGAGATGCAACAGAGATGCCCGTGCCGAATATACAATTCGACGCCGTGTATCAAGACGCATTCAGTCCTGATGTAAATCCAGAGTTATGGAGCACGGTGTTTTTTCAGCGTATATACGATACGATGCATTCCAATGGGCGCCTAACAACCTTTTCTGTTCGACGGCTTGTACGAGACAACCTTGCAGCTGTTGGCTTTATTGTCCACAAAAGACCTGGCCCTGCGGGCGGAAAAAGAGAAATGTTGCTAGCCATTAAACCAGAACATGAACAATCCATCCAAAAGCAATCCCATTAAAAGCAATCTCAAAACAGCAGATATAATTGCAGGAACCATTGCTGTTTTGCTCGCTATCCCAAATCTAAACGTACATGACGGCTGGTCGATGGAGAAAATCGTTCTCCTCGCCTTAATTGTAGTTGGCATCGCAACGGGTTGGTATGTAGCTCAAAATCGGTACTGGATGCTCAAGATCTTTTTCTATTCGGGAATCATGATGTTATACATGCTTCTTGCCCGCCTTGCCTTTCACTTCTTTGGCATTCTGGCCTATTGACTCTTTCTCATTGATTACTGTTTGAAGTCATGGAGCTGTAACTCACTGCCCCAATAATCCTTTATGCAGTTGCATCCCCAACCATACCAGTGCAATACCAGCAACTACACTACCAACAGCATTAAGCAGAACAAGGCCTTCTCGTCCTTCCTGCCATAACACCATAGATTCCAGACTGAACGTTGAGAAGGTCGTAAAGGACCCAAGAAAACCGACCAAAATAAACAATCGCCACTGTGCCGGCATGGTAGAGGTATTCATAAATGGAGCAAGGAATCCGATTAATAAACACCCAACTAGATTGACGGTCCAGGTCGCCAACGGAGCCGGCGACTCTATCCATTTATTCACCAGCAGGTACACACTGTAGCGCACCAACGCCCCCGTTGCTCCCCCTAATGCCACAGCGATAAGTGCTTTCATTTGAGTTCAAAGTTTAAAGTTCAAGGTTCAAAGTTTAATGGTTATGTGCGATCACATTAATTCTAACGAATTGATGTGATCGGTTTCGCGTTTCGGGTTTCGGGTTGTTTTTGGGGTCAAATGGACGCCTTTTTAACACGAAACGCGAAACACGAAACGCGAAACCAACCAAATAAACCGTCAGGATTTATTTGGTTGTACTTAAGGATGTTGTACTATTTGGAAATAGTGTTGATCATTATACACTGAACACATCTAGTCCGGAGCGTCTTCGTCAACAATTTTTAAACAGCCTGCCTTGACAAGGTAGCCGGGACAGCACTTTTTGAGACAGAAAACTATGACAAGGTAGCCAGCTCTCTACTTTTTGAGACAGAATACCATGAAGGAGGAACCAGCCCTCCACATTTTGAGATCATATGCCATCACAAGGAAGCCGACAGGCATCAATGAGTTTAAGGTTAAGGTTTTAAAGTTTTATTTCAACCAACCTTGAACCTTGAACCTTGAACTTTGAACTTAGTATGTTAAAGCAAGAATAAACCGGACCCTAATAAAATGATTGCAACCGACTTCCAACGCAATACCGGAACAGAATTAGATTTGGGTTGGGTACGCAATACACATGTAAACCCAAGCGCAATACGCCGTAGAGCAAGTACCTTAGCGACGCGGCGATCTGTAAAGAAACAATGGCAAGCTGCCTGGTTACTCAGAGCCATTACCTGCCTTGATCTCACCACGCTTTCAGGCGATGACACCCAGGGTAACGTGGTACGTCTTTGCGCTAAAGCACGCCAACCTGTACGTACAGAGATTCTGAAAGCGCTCGAAGCAGATGACATCAACCTCACTGTAGGCGCTGTATGTGTCTATCATGCCCGTGTTCGCGAAGCGGTTGAGGCACTACAGGGGACATCCATACCTGTTGCCGCGGTTTCAACCGGCTTTCCAGCAGGTTTGTCTCCCTTCAAACAACGCATAGAAGAAATCGTCGCTTCTGTGGAAGCAGGTGCGAAAGAGATTGATATCGTCATTACCCGAGAACATGTTCTGCGTGGTAACTGGACCGCCTTGTATGACGAAGTAAAAGAAATGCGGCAAGCCTGTGGGGATGCACACATGAAAGCGATACTTGCAACGGGAGAACTCGGCACCTTGTGGAATGTCGCAAAAGCAAGTAAAATTGCGATGATGGCCGGCTCTGATTTCATCAAGACCTCAACGGGAAAAGAGCCGGTCAATGCAACGATCCCAGTAGGCCTTATTATGACTCGAATGATTCGAGAATATGAGCAACGATCTGGACAAATTGTTGGCTTTAAACCTGCAGGAGGTATCAGAAAGGCAAAAGAAGCCCTTCTCTGGCTGGCACTCATGAAAGAAGAGTTAGGAGATCGGT
>JAHQVL010000040.1 GCA_019634345.1 Rhodothermaceae bacterium | reverse complement strand
TGCACTCACAAAGGGGGCTAGAGACACACTGCCTCCAAAGCTTTTCTTGTTTCCATTACGCGTATAAACATCGATAACAGAGGACATGCGGCCATTAAATTGGCCGCCATACCCGCCTGCATACACGTCGGCTCTATTGATAATATCTGCAGGGAAGGCAGAGTAGAACCCAAGTATATGGAAGGGTTGGTGGACGTACATGCCATCAATGAGGACCATATTATGGGATGGTTCACCACCTCGGACGAAGAATTGCCCCCCACGGTCTCCAAGAGAAACAATACCTGGAAGCGTAGTGAGATAAGTAGCCAGGTCACCAGAGACGTCAGGTGCTGGGATGAGCTCGATGTCCTGGGGTTTCACGGATTGAAGCCCTGCGGTTACGCCAGCAGCCCCTCCAGGAAGCTCGGCTTCAACCAACACTTCTCCCAGTTCTGTATCCGTTGTAAAAAGGTCAATATTCAGCGAGGTAATAGAGCCTGCCCGAAGCAAGAGCGTATCCACATAGGATTCATACCCAATGAATGAGACCTGAAACAGATACTGCCCGGGCGGTATGCGGGAGAACGCATATACGCCATCATTGTCGCTAACCGTACCGTAGAACCCACCTTCCGTGTTATCCAGCAACACGTTGACTCCCTGCAGCGATTCACCGTCATCCCCATCGCGAATAAATCCACGAATGGAAGCCGATTGTGCGTAGGCAGACTGGATATCCATCATGAGAACACACAATCCACAGGCAATAATCAACAAGGGAAGGGCTTTTAGCCGTCTGAGGTATACCCTCGGACGGCCGGGAGGCCTATTAACAAACAGTTCGGTACGTATGAACATATAGGGCCCTTATTGGAGGGGGGAGACAGGCGCAACCGTTCAGTGGATCGTTTCCCTGATCAGTTTACGGTACCAGATAAATCTCTGTAGACAGATTCTACAATCCTGTTGCTGCTGATGAATTCCCAGTTCCACTCTTCATAGCCTTCCGTCGGATTGGCTTCTTGGATTTCTTCAAGGGTTTTGCCTTCACTGATTAGCTGAGAAACCTTTGAGCGAAGCTTGGTAAGGAAGGATCGGTATTCTTTAAGGTCATCCATCGAAGAAAGAGGACCATGGCCGGGGATAATTTTCGTGTCCGCGTTTGAAAGGGCAAGCACGCGGTTAACGGCAGTAATGACGCCATCAATACTACCGCCTGAATCTACATCGATGTACGGAAAGAGTCCAGAAAAGTAGATGTCTCCCATGTGGACGACATTCGCATTTTTGAAATGGATGATGGTGTCTCCATCTGTATGCGCATCCCCAATGTGGAAGCCATGGACGTGCTCGTCATTGATATGGAAGGTTACATCTTCGGTGAAGGTAACAACAGGGAGGGCCTCTTTCGGCGTGTCCGCATCTTCCATAAATTCTTCAGCGCTCATTCTTTTGTACACATTGTCGTGTGCAACGATGAGGGCACCCGCTTTTCCAAGGTTTTCATTGCCACCGGTATGGTCGCCATGGTAGTGGGTATTGATGACAAAACGGATGGATTGATCGGTCAGCTCCGCGATAGCTGCAGTGATCTTATCCGTGAGTGGTGCAAACTGGTCGTCGATGAGAAACGCACCGTCTTCACCAATAATCAGTCCCATATTGCCACCGGCTCCGGTCAACATATAGATGTTGTCTGAGACGGGAATCGCCTCGATTTGAACAGCGTCAAAATTCATTTGAGCAACTGCAGCGGGGGCTAGAAAGAGCAGGCCAGCAATTGCTGTGATTTTCCGAAATAGTTGGTTCATTGTGTCTATTGTGGGGTGTGTAAAAGAACGGGTAGAGGAAATTATGCAATTCCGGCAGTATTTAGAGCATAAAATACCTGAACGGTTACAGCAACGCCTGGGATGGGGGGAGGTTCGCTTTCCATTCACTATCCGGCTCATAGTGTTTCCAGAGGATTTTAGACACCTCTCTGATCAACACAAAGCCTTCATTGTCGTATTCCCAGCTCTGGTCTTCCTGGTTTTTGGTGATCACGGTAAAAACATAGTCGCCGCTTGGAGCATTGACGAGGACCACTTCGGAACGGGATTGATTTACGGCCCCTTGTTTAGAAGCAGCTTGAACATACGGGGGGATTTGGGAGAGCGCTTCTTCATTCCAATAGATCCGTGAAAGGATGCGGTACATGGATTCACTGGCTGCAGGGGAAACGGCCCTGTTTTCTCGGATCATGACCAATAGCTCAGCCATCTCGCGCGGTGTGGTTTGTCCCCATCCATATTTTTCCCAATCCGATCTCCGTCCCTCTGTCCGAGAATTAACCCGGGTGTGTGCATAGCCCTGTTGTTCGAGCCATTCGTTGATTGCTGTCCCAGTTCCGCAGAGGTCTTGAAGCCACAAGCTGGCGGTATTGTCACTCGTCGTAATCATGAGCATAGCTGCTTTGCTCAATGCTATTTCAGCACTGTCTCTGAAAGCGCCAAGGATGTCTTCGCCGGGGTACAGCAGGGAATCTCGGTAGACCAGCTTTTGGTGGTAGTCTAGGTCTCCCTTTTCAATGCTGTCAAATACCTTGAGCAAGATAGGGACCTTAATCAAGCTCGCCGTCGGGAATACGGTGTCGGCATTGATGGCGATCTCTTCGCCAGTAGATAACGCCCGAACATAAATGCCTACGTCCCCCTTGAAGTCTGCAACGAGAGCATCCAGCTTAGGTTGAAGTGCAGCCATGTCGCTTCTGGTGCTATGCTCGTTGGTGCATGAACACAAAAAGACGCATACGGTAACCAGAAGCAGGACAACGAGTCTAGGCATCCGTCTTTTCAGTAAAATGCCGATACAGCATCCAGGTCACTGTAAAAGAGATAATAAAAACAACCGCCGGGACCACTACGCCCCATATTGAGAATGATTCCATGGAATTAAGTGTTTCGGGTTTATTGCTTCGCAATGAGTGAGATGGGCATACCCATCTGCGGCTCGCGTTTCGGGTTTCCAACGCGAAACCCGAAACAGGCAAAAGAATCCTATTCTTTTGCCTTCTGGTTCTTCTTATATCTCCAGGCAGCGAGAAACATGCCTAGGAGTGAGACGCCGTAGGCGATACTCATACCGATAACAATGCTCAGTCCTCTGTCCATAGTGAGATCCTCAGTATTTAGTTTACACTGTATTTAGTTTTCCCAGCGGGTCGATGCTTCGAGGTCGGCCAGATACTCTTGCTGCTTTTTCTCGTATTCTGAGGAGATGGCCCGAAGCTTAGGGTCAATAATTTTGTGCATATAGTAGGTGCAGATCCCACCGATTACGGTGAGTACATAGCCTTGCCACATGAACAAGCAAGCGAGGGCAACGCCTACGGTAAGGAGTAAGTAGGCAAGGGGAGAGAGGATGATCGTGATTAGATCCTCTTTTGTCCACTCGTCCGCTTCTTCAGCAGTCCATTCAGTGCGTATCCAACTCATGATATATATAGGTCTAAATGGGTGTAAGCGTTAGGTTGTTGCAGCTGCATTGGGATCATTGATCAGGCCTCTTCGGATCGCTTCTTTGCGAACCGGTCCCCAGAAACCAACGGGGCGAGCCTGTACATAGTATTTCACCAGATGGTCCATGTCTTCGGGTTTAGTGAGAAAAGTCACAGGTATGTAGACAAAAGCACCAAAGATCATCAGCAGCCAGAATTGCTGGTAATCAGCAAGTTCTGGAAGAACGCCGTAATGAGGCAGAATCCAAACTATTAACCAACTGAAGGCGAGGTTTGCCATCCAGGCTGAAAGATAACCCCACGAATTAAATCGCCACCAGATAACCTGTAGGATGTTGGGTAGCCATATACCAGCTGCCATAATCCAGATGGCAAAAATCAACCAGGATGTGATGTCTTCCATCATCAATCCGAAGAAGAATGAGCCAACGAGCAGGATTAAAGTGGAGATCCGTCCAACCCACACGAGTTCTTTCTCAGAGGCATCTGGTTTCGCATAGTGATGGAACAGGTCGCGGGTAGCGTAAAGGGCGCCGAGGTTTAGGTGTGAGGAGATCGTGGATAGGTGGATCGCCAGGATGGCGGCAAAGAAGAATCCAAGCATCCCTGCTGGGAGGTAATCAAAGCCGAGCCTGAACCAACCCATCTCGTACTCTCCGACGTCGAATACCCAGGGGTTAAGCACGTAAAACGCCAGGATGGCCACGGCCCATATGGAGTTTCTTACAAGGCCGACCAGGGTACCCCACCAGATACTGTACGTCGCATCCCGCACTGTTTTGGCCGACTGGATGCGTTGGGCCTCTGCATACCAGTCTATGGTAGTCCCCATGCCGAATCCACCGAGAATAGCGATGAAGATCATCGTGAGGCACCAGGCAAGGGGGAGGTCTCCAGTCGCCCAACCGGTAAAGGCAAAGGGATTGGTACGGCTTGCTTCGGTCCGAGGCATCGAGAAATCGGTGGCTTCCAGCGTAGCGATTTGTTGATACGTCATGGTTGTATCCGCCCCAAAGAACGCGAGCTCCTGTTTACTGACCGAGGAGAGCTGGTTCGCATCCATGGCGGCAAGGGTTTCAATACGCGCCTCCCGCTGGATATCTAGGTTTTGAAGTTTCTCAACGATGCCGGAAGGCCCGCCTGCCTCAACGATCCCCCAAATGGATACGATCATGATGATCAGGAAGGCAATAATACCCTGTTGGAAGTCCGCCATAACAACGCCCCAGTACCCAGCTGCGAGTACATAAATGGCGCAGACTGCAGAAAAGGTGATCAGCCCGATCCAGGGCTCCCAGCCGAATAAAAATTCGCAAACTTTCCCCATCGCAATGCCGACCCAGCCGAGGATGAACATGTTCATGAACACCTGCCATCCTGCCATCCAGCCACGCAGCATCTCAGCGCCGATGCCCGTAAAACGAACGACGTTCCATTCAGCTTGTGTGTAGGCAAGGGAGCGACGGAAGATACGGGTCGACACGAACGCACTAATCGCAGCCCAGGCCGAGAAAAAGGTGTACCAGATGCCGGCCATACCGTGCTTATAACTGACCCCTGTGATCCACATCGGGGTATCTGTTGCCGTATGAGTGGCATAGACTGAAGACGCAGGAAGCCACCAGGGCAGCCCTCGTCCGGCGAGGAAAAAGTCAGATTCAGATCGTTTACCAAGGCGGTAAAACAGGATGCCGCTCCCGATCATGAGCAGCAAAAACATAACAACCCAGAACCAATCCAGAAAGGTAAAGACTACGTTCATACTGGTGGGGATTTTTGTATGGTGGGTAGCACAATCAAATAAATCGTTTGGTATTATTTGATTGGTTTTGTGTTTTGAATGTATCAGATTTACAAATATTTTGGACGGAATGCAATCGCATAATAGAATCTTCGATGCGCACTTTCACATTGGCGCCTATGGCCGGCAAATGTTTGAGGGGCAACGGATTCAGCCTATTCCTTCTCGATTCGATCATGTGACCCTCAAGGATTGTGAGCGATATGTACAGCGCAACCAGATTGCAGCCGGAGTTGTTGTGCCGACGTACCTGGAAGACCAGAATGCTGCATTCGAGTACAATCGCATCCTTTTAGAGGCAATCTCTGGATCGTCCGTATTGTATGGCGGTTTGTGGGTTTCGCCCTTGGAGGAGGTTGAAGCATCATTGGATTGGACATTGACGCAGCTCCCTTGCAATCGAATCAAAGCCTTGAAGATGGCCTCAAATACGTGGCGTCCTTTTGGAATTGATCCTTCGGGATGGACCTCTCGGGTCAGGAAAAATGTGGAGCGTATTTTAGAAGCAGCGAAGGCGAACGACTTGATCATCCACTTTCATACTGGTTATTTGCCTGGCGCGGATCCTCTTGAGTTTGAGGCCTTTCTGGATGTATATGGGCACGCAGCCCGCTATCAACTCGTCCATATGGGAGAAGCGATTGCACCCGCATTTCGTTTTGTGCCGCGTTTTATTCGATGGATTGAGGCCGGGTATGAAGTCTATACAGATACGTCTATTGTACCGGGCTTTGCCCCTGGCTGGATGGTTGAGGAACTCGATAAGCACAATTTGCCATGTGACCGCGTCTTTTTTGCTACCGATAGCCCCTGGGGGCGTTTTGAGTCAGAGTTTTGGAAAGTGGAAGGGATGGACGTTCCTGATGTGATTAAAAAGCAGATTTTTTGGAAAAATGCCGCGCAGGCCTATTTTGTCGACGAATAATAGGGATAAGGAATTGCCAGAACAACATGGCAAGATGCCTCGTTTAGTGTATCAATTTTTTCTAATAGACAGAATTTAATCAGTTAGGGTGCCTTATTGGGTGTATCTCCATCATTTTGAACACCCATTAATCGGAATTTTTTTCAGGGAAACTAAGCGCTATGCGGAAGGAAATCTCACTGCTTCTTCGAGGGCTGGGTGATAAGATTGATCCCCAGATCAGCGCTTTTTTATTAAATGGACTTGAGACGGGGGCTTTCGATTACAGTATTTATACGGAAGTCTACGACGTTAAGATTGTTGTCAATCAAGGAAATGAAACGGATCTCCAAAAATTGATTGACAAGTTCAAACTGATAACAACACCTGATGTATTCCGTGTAATCGAACGCTGCTTATCGCTGGACGTCGAAGAAATCAAACAATTTGAGGGTCAACGGGACGTCAACGAGAGCTTCTATAAGCGAGCAACAAAATTTTTGAGCCGGCCTCCCAAGGTGGATCCCAGTTCTTTAGGCGCCTTTGCTAAGAAGCGGCTCTTGGATTATGGGCCAACCATTGACCGGATTACGGATGGGATTGTTGCAAGCAGTAGAAATTTCAGCCGGTTAGAGGCGTTTATTCTGGCGTGGGTCGTAACGGACACTTTTTTGCATACAGCGGAGAATAGAACCCGCCTGGATAATTTTCGAAGCACAGGTAGGGTCGATCAAAAATGCTGGATCACTCAACGGGATGAGAAGGTGCGGCGGGATCATCAGCTGGTCGAGCGCCAGACGGTGGGCCTGTACGAACCGTTCATTGTCGCGAATGAGAAAATGGATTTCCCTGGAGATCCTGAAGCTTCTTTCGAAAATATCCTGTTGTGCCGGTGTTACATGGTACCCGTGTCCTGAGTCTGTCTGCTTTTCAATGTGACATGTCTAACGTAAAACCACTTCTTCCGGAGCCACTCATTGACCGTATTGCGCGTCGATTCAAAGTGTTGAGCGAACCCGTACGGCTGGGTTTGTTAAACGTCCTGCATAGGGAAGGCGAGATGACTGTTCAGGATCTTGTCGAGGCTACAGGGTATAATCAAGCAAATGTGAGCAAGCACTTAAATTTAATGGCCAGTGAGGGTATTCTTAGCAGAAATAAAGAGGGGCTGTTTGTTTATTATGCAATACAGGACACAACCATTCAAGGATTGTGTTTGCTTGTAAGTGGCCGGATTCGTCAAGAAATTGAACAGGATCAGAAGACATTGAGGGCCCTTAACGAGAATCGTTAATTTTCAATGTCCTAAATTTTCGACGTCCCCAATTTACAGCGTCCCCAATTTTCAACGTCCGACTATTATGTCCCCTTTTATCAAATTTGGATTAATCAGCGGGCTGGTGCTCCTGCTCCTCCTTGTTGGTTTCGTTTACTTGCCTATTCCTGGACTCTCTGTATCCAACCCTGCAAAGGCCGATGTCCACGCGATTGAAGAGCGTGGAATGAATTATTTCGAAATGATTGAGGAAGGGCAGAACCTGAATCGGCCCTTTCCAGATATGATCCTCCGAGAGGATAACCCGATCACTGAAGCTCGCGTCGAATTGGGCCGGCTTCTCTTCTTTGACCCAGTGCTCTCGGCTGACAATACTGTCTCCTGTGCAACCTGCCATCATCCGGATCTTGGTTTTTCCGACAACCGGCAGCGATCGATGGGTGTTGGCGGCAAAGGCCTTGGACGAGATCGCGTAGGCGGAGCGGAAATACGACGCAATTCCCCAACGGTCTGGAATGCAGCGTTTAATCACGTGCAGTTCTGGGATGGTCGCGCAGAGGATCTCGAAGAACAAGCCGCGGGCCCAATCCAAGACCCAAAGGAGATGGGGCAAAATGCAGATCTTTTAATCGAGGAGTTGAACCAGATTCCAGGGTATGCTTCCTATTTCGAAGCTGCTTTCGGCGCGGCTGATTCCCTGATTACCTTCGAGCGAGTTACCGATGCGATTGCCACGTTTGAGCGTACGATCATCAGCCAGAACTCGCGGTACGATCAGTTTGCAGCGGGAGATCGTATGGCTCTATCGATGAAGGAGCGAAGAGGCCTCAATGTTTTTCGTTCGCTCAAAACACGCTGCTTTGAGTGCCATAATGTGCCTACCTTTGCTAATCCGGACTTTAAGGTCATTGGCGTCCCTGATCTGGAAGGAGAGGAGCCTGACCTTGGGCGCGGTGAGCAAGTGGGAGAAGGGTACGAGGCGGCGTTTAAAGTGCCTACACTCCGAAACGTGGCGTTGACCGCTCCTTATATGCACAACGGTGTCTTCGAAACCCTGGAAGAAGTAATCGACTTCTATGCACACGGCGGCGGCATTGGGCTTGGATTGGATGTGCCGAATATTGATGACAAAATCAGGGCGTTTACGATAAGTGATCAAGAGAAGGAAGATCTGATCGCCTTTCTTCATGCCCTGACTGATGAGTCCAACAAGCCAGCCATTCCAAGCGGTGTTCCTTCAGGATATCCTGTAGTACCTCACCTGGCAAACCAGTCTCCCGAAATGGACGCGTTTAAGCCGGAGCCCATGGAGGATCGCGTGATATCCGTCCCCAGAGTAGGAAAGCGCCTTATCGTTGAATCGGGTGCTCGGATTCAAGATGCTATTGACGTTGCGATGCCCGGAGATACCATATGGGTACGGCCCGGCATTTATCACGAAACGCTGTCGCTGGATGTATCAGAATTAACTCTGATTGGTGAGAACTCGGATGAAGGGCGTGCAATACTGGACGGCAAGGACGAACTCTCCGACGGCATGGTTGGATCAGGGAGTACGATCGTTATCGAAGGGTTTGAGGTGCGTAACTATACGTCAAACGGGTTGATGATCGATCTCGCAACAGATATTACGTTTCGGGATATGTGGATTGAGAATACAGGACTGTATGGCCTGTATCCGGTGGAGGTTGTTGGGGTCCTGATTGAGGGGAATACCGTAATCGGAGCCAGGGACGCGGGGATTTATGTTGGCCAGTCGAAGGATATACTTGTCCGCAATAATACGACGCATGGCAACGTGACGGGGATTGAAATCGAAAACTCGGTCGATGCCGTAGTGGAGGACAACGAGGTGTATGACAATGCAGGTGGAATACTCGTATTCCTGCTTCCAAACAACCCGTCAAAGATTTCTCGCGGATGCATCGTTAGAAATAACAATGTCTATGAAAACAATCACGTCAACTTTGCCGATCCGAATGCTATTGTAAGCTCCGTTCCTTCGGGGACAGGCATCATGATCCTGGCGGCTGACGAGGTTGAAGTGACGCAGAACAAGATCGTGGATAACAAATCAGTAGGCATCGCAGTAATCGGGTTGGCCTCGCTGTATGATGAAGATACCCTGTTCGATGTGGAGCCTACTCCCGAAGGAAACCGGATCTACGAGAACACCATTTCTCGGAACGGGCTGGATCCCGATGAGAAAGTCTATGAGGCAGGGTTTGATGGAGCCGATCTGGTATGGGATCTCAGTGGCTCAGACAACAGCTTTGATGAGCCAGCGGCCACTAAATTGCCGTATACACTTCCACAAAGTAACTGGTCAGATCTTCGCCGGCGATTGAATTATCGCGTCTGGAAGACAGCTATTGCGCTGATGTAATCAGTTTTTTAGTTAAAAAGCGTGAAATAGCGGATAAAAAAGAACTTTTGGTTTAGCCCGAAATCACATACCAAAACAGTTTCCTAAATCGTTCGTGTAAGGTACCTTATTTTGCAATCCCATGAATGGGATTGTGTTTCTAGTTTCTTGTTTCTCGTTTCTGGTTAGTTGCTGTTTAGCAATTGTACATTGTTTAAGAACAAGAAACCAGAAACCAGAAACCAGAAACACATAATAACTTCGAGTTATTATGTCTTTGCCGCTATGGAGCTGAAAGAACTTTTTAAAAAAATCCGCCAGATTGAGATCCGAACCAAGGGGCTTGTAGAAGAGGTTTTTGGTGGGGAGTACCACACTGCTTTTAAAGGGCAGGGGATGGAGTTTGCTGAAGTACGCCCGTATCAATTTGGGGATGATATCAGAAGCATTGATTGGAATGTTACTGCTCGGACGGGAGAGACGTACATCAAGAAGTTCGAAGAGGAGCGTGAGCAGACGTTGATGTTGGTGGTGGATATTTCGGGTTCAGAATTGTTTGGGTCGAAGTACAAGTTCAAGCGAGAAATAGCGGCAGAGATTAGCGCCATCATTGCATTTAGCGCAATACGCAACAACGATAAGGTGGGGTTGATTCTTTTCTCGGACCAAATCGAGTTGTTCGTTCCACCCAAAAAAGGGAAGCGGCATGTACTGCGCCTGATACGTGATCTGTTTGCGCACGACCAATCTTCCTTCAAGACAAATATTAGCGTAGGGTTGGATCGGGTATTGCGTGTACTCAAGAGGCGCTCGATCGTTATTCTGATCAGTGACTTCTATGATAGCGGATATGAACGTCCATTGCGTGCGGTATCCTCCAGGCATGATACCATCGCCATTCATCTTCATGATCCGAGGGAAGAAGAACTGCCGGCTGTTGGGCTTCTTGACCTGACCGATGCAGAAACGGGCGAAACGATTACGTTGGATACAGGGAGCCTCAAGTTGCGAGAGGCATACACGGAAGATTCAGCGAAGCATCGTGAGAATACCGATACCGCGCTTAGAAAGGCACGTGTGGACCGCGTACTGGTGCATACGGATGAAGGGTATGTAGAGCCTCTGATCCAATTTTTCCGACGCCGAAATAAGAAGAGATAACGATGGCCCCACAGTTGAAAAAACCGGTTGATTCATGCTTCGCATCGCAGGGTACACGCATGCAGATGGTGGGGACTTCTGTGGTTTTATTACTGGCATCCTTACTCTTTGTACCTGTAATGTATGCGCAGTCGATCAATGCGTACGTATCGGCAGATAGTGTCCGCGTTGGCGATCGGTTCACGCTTACATTGGTAGCAGCCCATGCGCTAGAGCAAGAACCTCTGTTTCCTGGTCCGCAAGACGGCGAAGAGGTGTTTGGGGATTTAACCGTGCTTGAACTTGCAGGGAGAGGAACGGCAGAACGTATTGATAATAACGTGTCTGTGCAAGTAGATAGTCTTGTGTATGCAGTAACCACATTTGCTCTGGACACAGCGTACGTGCCCTCTATCCCTGTCTTCTTCGCAGCGAACGGGGATACTACATTTTTTGCGTCTCGCCCGATCGAGTTGCCGGTTATTTCAATGGTAACCCCAGATGCCGCAAACATAAGGGACATTGCTCCTATTTTAGAGTTTCCCCGGAATATCTGGCCGTGGATCATTGGGTTATTACTGGCGGCTGCCCTTATTGGCGGCCTGGTGTTTTACTTGAGCCGCCGTGCTCCAATGCAAGAGGAGGTGGTTATTCGTGCTCCAGTTCCACAGCTTCCACCTTACGAGGAGGCCCTGAAAAAATTACGGGGGCTGGAAAAGAATGCTAATCTGAACGACGCCCACAAGATCAAGCCGTACTATGTTGAGCTGACAGAGATTCTACGTTATTATTTGAGCCGCCGGCTAAACATCAACGCGATGGAGAGTACGTCTAAAGAGTTGATGGATGATGTTAACCAATTGGCGCATAAAACCAACCTGCCAAATGAAGCCGCTTACTTGTTGCGCCGCATTTTGCATGTGTCAGATCTTGTGAAGTTTGCTGATATGCATCCTCGTCCGGAAGTAGGGAATCAAGCTCTTGTCGAAACGAGAAAAGTATTGGATGTTGTGGAAACGAGTTTCAAGCCACAAAGCGATCCAGCACCGGC
>JAHQVL010000353.1 GCA_019634345.1 Rhodothermaceae bacterium | reverse complement strand
TACCTACCAGAGCAGTGCCCGTCAAGTCCCAAACGCGCCGGAGTTCGTCTCCCAGTTGTTCCGGCTCTTGATCCAGCGCCTCATTTACTTCAGGAGGAAGCGGCATTGGATTATGATATTTCTTGTTACTTGAGTACATCTTATGATTTAAGTAAGGTTGGCTCATATCCCTGGACTTGCCCATGAATATATTTGAGAGCTCTTACAATATGATTGTTTACAGTACGTGGAGAAACATTCATCACGGCAGCGATCTCTTCATGACTGAGGCCCTGCATACGGCTCAATACGAGAGCTTCGCGTTGGCGGATTGGTAGGGAGTCTATCCAACCATCGATCTTCTCTTTCAGTTCACTTGCTTTGAATGCTTCTTCTGGACCCGGATCATTTGGTAGTGGTTGGTAAATGGGATCGGATAACTTCGCTGAACGGCTAGAAGTATCCCGATTATGATTAAACGCGAGGTTCCTCACGATCAAGTACAATAACGCTTTTACAGATTTATCTGGATTCAGTGTTGACCGTTTCTCCCAAAGTTTAAGAAAGGCATCTTGAATGATGTCTAGTGCAACTGGCCGGCTTTTGGTTAAGTAGACCGCGTAATTAAGCAGAGGATCGTAAAGGGTTCTGAAAATCTCTTCATACGCTCTGTGATCAGAGTTACGGAGCTTTCTACACCACTCTGCCAATTGTCGTGACGAAGCCGAACCTTCAGTGGTACTATCCTTTTCTTCTCTTGGCATCACCGAATAACGCTCTCTCGTGGCAATTTGAGGATTAATCACAGTTACTGGTTCCAGGTTAAACTATCGAGGTGGTTAGGTAAAGTAAATCGGAACGATGTTACTGTAGTCATTACCCCTGGTTGGTAATGAATGACCACTTAGAAGCGAAAAAAGTATCCAGTAGCTATAATGTTGAATTAAAGGCCAATTAGCTCATTGCTTTGCAGCGTATCGGAGCAGCTGACGCTTTGGCATGGAGTGGGTTCTTGCCTTTATTGAGGGAACCTTCGATTCGATCTTCCAGCTTCTCTCCACGGAATGCGAGAGAATCATCAATGGATAGTTGTTGGCCTTCTAATAACAGGTGGGCTTCGACCTCTCTTTTTATATGTAGGCCTAATTCACCGCCACGTACAGCCAGGTTGGTTGTATCTACGCGATCTATATAAAAATGCAGCAAGCATGATTGAGATTGTACTTCTACTGAGCCTGACATGGATCGGATGGTGGCCTCACCGCTATGGAGGTATATGGAAGTCTGTCCCTCAAACTTAGATAGAGAGGACTTGCAGCTAGAGGCGCGGACAGAGATGTTGTTTGATTTGACTTGATGGGCTTCCAAAGTACAAGAAGCAGCAACTAAGGACAGTTTTGCGCCCTCAAAGTCTTCAAGATCTATATCACATCCAAACCCATAGATCTCTACTTTTCCACGAAGCTTCCTGGCTTTTAATGATCCTCCTGATCCCTGGATTGTCTGCCTGCCATCTATGCCTTCGATTTGTATGTGGCTGCCAGCAGTTTGTAGATCAACATTAAAAGAGGTGGGTAGCCCAATTTTCAATCGGATATTAAACCCCTGATCTGCTCTCCACTCCATGAAGGAGTTGGAGTAAAAAGATCGTGACTCAATTCTGACAGTTTGCTTATCAATTGCTCGGATGCGCAACTGAATTCGCTCAAGGATGGCAAGCGCTTCGTTCTTTGACTGTGCTTCTACAAATACATCGACAGTGACCTTCTCTGAATTGTTTGGAGACAAGTCGAGGTCAGCACCAGGTACACTTATAAACAGACGACCTGATGAAGCAACGTCAAACTTCTTCTGTATAGCCTTGACTTCCTTTTGGATGGCTGCTGTGTGGGAGTTATTCGTCATACCCCCAAAGTTCGGGGAATGGGAGGCATGAATCAATACTTCGTTCTTTTTTCAGCA
Source organism: Rhodothermaceae bacterium (assembly GCA_019634345.1). Taxonomy (GTDB): domain Bacteria; phylum Bacteroidota; class Rhodothermia; order Rhodothermales; family JAHQVL01; genus JAHQVL01. Next base: position 6,040 of record JAHQVL010000353.1, on the reverse strand, counting down.
GAAAACTCAATTAGTTTTCTCGAAAAACCACCTCACCGTCAGAGGTTCGGGCTTCAAACTTGTAGCCGCCGCCATTTATGGTTCCATCAGCTGAATGCTCTAGAATTTCACCAGAGAAGCTAAATCCTTTATCAATTTGAACGTTTTCTCCTTTTAAATAAAGAGCAGCTGCGTAGGAAGAAGGTGCGTCAACATAAATGTTGCCATCACCGGTGCGGAGGTACACATTGGTGGCTTTGTCTAACGATACTTTAAGGTCTCCACTCGATGTTTTGGCGGTAACGTCACCGCTAACATCTCGTAGGACAATGCTCCCGTCAGACGTTTGGATCTTAGAAATCTTTCCAAACAGTTGATCAACAAACACCTCTCCATCAGACGTACGCAGGTTGATTTCATCGCCTTCGATGCTTGTAAGGTTGATGTCTCCATCGGACGTAGAGATAGCTGCCTGACCCATTATTGTATTTCCTTTGATGTCTCCATCAGAGGTTCGAATCAGTAATTCTTTTGCAGATAAGTCTTCTACACTAATATCTCCATCGGAGGTACGGATGTGGATGTTGTCAGCTTCCAGGACAGCCGTTTGGATATCTCCGTCAGAGGTACGGATGCTTACAGATGGGCCTGTAATGGACTTTGTACTTATATCACCGTCAGAGGAATGCAATGAGACAGTCCCTTCAAGTGCGCTCATTACAACGTCGCCGTCAGAGGTTCGAATGTCTGCATTGAATACTGAAGGAATGGCTACATCAATGGTGATTTCTGCGCCCCCTGAGACATCCCATGAGTAATTTTTCTTTACAGGGTTGGTGCGGACATAAATGGCAGATCCTTCGTAAGTGATCTCGAAATTCTGGTCGTCGAAGTATTCCTTTGCCTTTCGCATATTGTCGGCATCTAGCAAGATAGCGACGTATGCCTCTTCTTCATTATGTGTGCGGACCATAATATCAGCGTCACCGACTTCCACAGAGATCAATTCCCCTTGTCTGACATCGAAGGATTTTTCCTTCATGACTTCACCTTCAGCTTTGCCGTCAAAGGAAACAGCTCCTTTATGTTTTTTAACAACAATCTTATTCTCTTTGATATCTACTTTGAAATCGAGCTCATCGATCGAAACATCAACATCTACATCAAAGTCGCCGTCAAATTCATGGTCTTCATGAACAAAGTGGTCATCGTGGGTTTCGACATGAAATGCGTGATTGTCGCCCTTAAATTTATGTACACTAGCTTCGATGAGATTTACGAGAGTGAGGATCGTGAGTGCTCCGAGAATAGCTAAGGCAACTTTTTTGGGGGTAGATATTTTTTTCTTCATGGCGAAGTTTTAAAGCAATTATTATATCTGATAAGTCCGCAAATAGTAACTACGTCAGGATGCGCTAGAAGTTACAAATAAACAGGTTTAATTAAGGCTTTGTATGAATATCATGTATCGGCCCTAATTGTTTCTTGTTGAACGGTTGGTATGAGAGGTCTGTTTTACTCATTTCTGCAAGAAAATGGACGAAACCGGAGCTCTCCCGGTGGGTTTAGACAACTTTTATCTGAAACACTCGAAATTACTTCTCTGTGTATCATGCCTGTTCCAACAACCTCTGAGGAAATTCGCTCCGAATTTCTACGCTTCTTTAAAGAAAAAGAGCACGAGATAGTACCCAGCGCTTCTCTGGTGCCTGATAATGACCCTACAATTCTATTTACTGTTGCGGGGATGGCCCAGTTTAAGGATGTGTTTTTAGGTGCAGGAACACGCCCCTATGTACGTGCAGCAGATACACAGAAGATTCTTAGGGTGTCTGGCAAGCATAATGATCTTGATGAAGTTGGATACGATACCTATCACCTCACGTTCTTTGAGATGCTTGGGAATTGGAGCTTCGGGGATTATTTCAAGAAAGAAGCCATTTCATGGGCCTGGGAATTGCTGACTGATCGATGGGGGATCGATGCGAACCGATTGTATGCTACCGTCCATGGAGGAGACGAAGAGCTTGGACTGGAAAAGGATATTGAAGCTGCTGGGCTTTGGAAGAGTGAAACGAGTATAGACCCTTCCCATATCTTATTCTTTGGGTCTGATGATAACTTTTGGACCATGGGAGAGACAGGGCCTTGCGGGCCGTGCTCGGAGATCCATATAGACTTACGTAGTGATGAGGATCGTGCTGCCAAAGATGGAAAGCAGCTTGTAAACGCTGATCATCCAGAAGTCATTGAAATCTGGAACCTGGTGTTTATACAATATAATCTACATCAAAATGCCCCTTTGGAGTCCCTGGCTGCTAAGCATGTCGATACCGGCATGGGATTCGAACGCATGGTTGCTGCTATGCAGGGCAAGAATAGCATTTATGATACAGATCTGTTTCAACCCATCTTTCGAAAGCTTGCTGAGCTTTCTCCCATTGAAGAGGTGGATGGGTATGATGGGATGAAGGGTGTAGAGACCGAGAAACGAGAGAAGTATCGCATTGCAATGAGGGTGATAGTTGATCATATCCGCACGTGCGTTTTCGGTATTGCTGACGACGTTCCACCAGGCAACGTTGGGCGAAACTATGTAATTCGGCGTATTTTGCGTAGGGCGGTGCGTTATGGGTACCAAACGCTTGGGATGAAAGAGCCCTTTATGTACAAGCTTGTCGATTCAGTAGTCGACAAAATGAGCCCTACATTTCCTCAACTAGCCGAAAAACGAGATTACATCGCTCGTGTTATTCAGGCAGAAGAGAAGAGCTTTCTTGAAACCCTGGGTATTGGCCTAAACTTCTTTGGGCTGATTACGCCCTATATCAAGAAGTTAAGGGACAACAAGGATGCTGAAGGAGTAAGGAGCGAATTGATAAAGGACAACAAGGCGTTTTCACTGTTGGAAAAAGGGTATGGTAGTTCGAACAGGGAAGAGGTTGTCCGTCAATTTGTTGAAGTTGCTTCAAGCGGCAAATTGCCAGGTCAATTGGCCTTTCTGTTCCATGATACATATGGCTTTCCCGTAGATTTAACCCAGTTGATGCTGCGTGAAGAAGGGTTGGTGGTTGATATGGACCAGTACACAACACTCATGACTGAGCAAAAAGAGCGAGCTCGTTCGTCCTCGGGTTTTGATGCGGTGGAAAGTGCTGAATCTGGCGATTACGAGGTGGTTCAAGAAGGGGAAACTTCTGCATTTGAGGGCTATGATAGGCTTCAGGTTGCAGGTGCACGGATTATGTTGATTAAGAGAGCCACCAACGGCGAGGAAAGTGTCTCTGAGATCGTTCTCGATAAAACACCCTTTTATGCTGAAAGCGGTGGGCAAGTTGGAGATACGGGTACACTTAACGTTGGCGACGAAGAGATTCGCGTATTAGATACCAAGAAAGTGAGGGGGAGGATTGTCCATATTGTTGAAAGGCTGCCTGCTGACTTAATGGCTCCGGTGAAGGCCTTTGTTGATAAAGGTAGAAGAGAACAAATTACGAAGCATCATACAGCGACTCATTTGCTTCATGCTGCACTACGTGATCAGTTAGGTAACCATGTTGCGCAGAAGGGTTCTCTGGTCGCTCCAGACAGATTGCGATTTGATTTTAGTCACTTTGAGCGAATCGAACCCTCACGGTTAAGAGCTCTGGAGAACCAGGTAAATACCTTTATCCAGCGAAATATTTCTCGGGATGAAGAACGAAATGTGCCGATGGAAGAAGCAATTCGTCGCGGAGCCATGGCATTGTTCGGGGAAAAATACGGGAATACGGTGCGAGTTATCACATTTGATTCTGAATATTCCGTTGAGCTATGTGGGGGTACGCATGTTGATGCTACTGGCGAACTCGGTATTTTTCGGATACTGTCTGAAGGGTCCGTTGCGGCAGGAATCAGGCGTGTCGAAGCTGTAGTAGGGGAGGCCGCTCTTTCATGGATCGATGACAGCCTCAACCAGCTTGACGATGTTCGCTCTCAGTTTAAGGTCGTAACAGGTTCTGTAGCGGATGAGGTGGCTCAGCTGTTATCTGAAAACAAGCGCCTCGAAAAAGAACTTGCCCAGCAGCGAATGAGCCAGTTGGAGGAAAACCTGGATCATTTCATCAGTACTGCTCGAGATGTGCAAGGCATGAAATTAATCACGGGCCGGCTGGAGAACCTGGATATGGAAGCCCTGCGGACGCTTGGGCAAACATTAAGAGATCGAGCCAACGTTAATGCAGTATCGATACTTGGGACAGTAGACCCCGAAGGCGAAAAAGCGTACCTGGTTGCCACTGTTTCCGACGACCTGATTAAACAAGGCGCATTAAAAGCTGGCGCAATTGTTGGGCAACTGGCGAAAAAAGTTGGCGGTGGTGGTGGTGGTAAACCGACTCTCGCTACAGCAGGTGGAAAAAAACCTGAGAACCTTGACGAAGCGCTCGCTTCCGCGAATGAGGTTCTTGAAGGGATGTTGTAGCGTTATTGGTCCCAGGTATAATCACCTGTCACATACGTAATATCAGCAAGTTCAGTCCCAGTGACTTCCAGTTTGAACAGGACGTCACTTCCGCTTTCGCAGTCTCCGTTGGGCTGCCATTGAATGTCCAGTTGTTGTCCTCCGTTTCTCACTACGCATGAAATGCAGGAGCCATCGGGTAAGAAGAGGTACGGGTCTTCGGATATACCTAGTTCAGATAACTCAAATCCTTCAAAAGAACTGGTCCCATCCGTGTTTCGCCCTCCTTGCATTGTTTTCGGAGTATTTCTCCAGCCAATAGCTCTACCAGCGATTTCTGCCATCTTTGTATTGGCCATTTCCTTTCGAGCATTTCTTTCAGTAGCTGTGTAGGCATCGAGTCCTAGTACTATGCTGAATCCTACGATTACGGTACTTAAGACTAATAGAAGAAGCTGTTGTTGGCCCATTGTATCTTAGATAAAAGTAATAGAGTCCAGTTTTCACGTAGAGTATCGGCAGCACAGGGAGGGATATTAAGAGCTGAATCTTCCCCGTAGAGAATACGTAGACAAAAAAATATCTATTTATATGTAGCTCATCATGAAAGAAATCGCGAAGCTGGTACTACGAATTGTGGAATTAATTGTACGTTGGTGGGTAAAGCGCTAATGCACAAGAGCCGCTCTTTGTAGTTTTCGGCCCCTTAACTATTATTTGAATTAGAGTTAAGCTCCTCTCGGCTTAGCCGAAACCCTACATGTGAAAACCCTGTTGTAAGGCACCCCCATTGATGCCCCATCATCATACCACCAACACAGTCGCTTTTGCAGGGTACTCTCAATCGCACATTTTTGATAGCCATTTTGCTATCTTGATTTAGAATACGTGCAAAATCCCCACAATTGAAGGATTTCTCCGTAGCTTAGAGCTTATAGGTAAGCTGTTCCAGCTTCAGGTGAATCCCTGTAATTACCCACCCCATATTATTAACGCTATCACTGAAGAATACAACTGGACTGTGGTTAATGTCCGATTAATCTGCTTATGGAAAGGCTAAAGTGTAAAGCTTGTGGAAGTTATAGTATGATGCCAATGGAAGTAGCTGTGGAAGAACAAGGGGATTCCCTTATCGACACAGATCAGGAATCACGATTTTATACATGTCATGTATGTGGTGATAACTGGCTTTCGGTGAAAGAAGTTGGAGAAGATGGTGATTGCCGCATTACCTTTGTTCATCAAATGGGAATGGCTCCAGTACTTAAACGAATTGCTCATATGCAAAACCAAATCCTATTGCCTGAAAATTCGGTAGGTCTATGGGAATATTATATCGACGATATGGAAATAGCTGAAGAATCCTGGCATGCTAAATTGAATAGCCGAAGGCGTGTCTTGAAGTCAATTTGCGCTAACTAGAGAACGCTAAAAAATCGATCGTACAGCAGGAGGCCATCATCGAGATGGCCTTTTGTTGTTTAGATATTTTTTGGGATAAAATTTTTGATCGTGTTGATCAAGTCATGCCGCGTGAAGGGTTTACTGATGTAGGCGTCAAATCCAATGTTTATAAACCGTTGGAAATCACCAGGCATAGCGTAGGCCGTGATGGCAACC
>JAHQVL010000039.1 GCA_019634345.1 Rhodothermaceae bacterium | reverse complement strand
GGGAAGCATCCTCTTAATGTAGGTTACGCGATCCTTGTAGACCTCTTTTCGGTATCGCCTTCTCATCTTGCCGAGCACGAAATCATCACCACTTTGTAGAGGGATATGAAAGTGAGGCTGAAAGTGGGTTGAATGAGCAACAAAGTCTATGATGTTATTCGAAAGCAAGTTGGGCTCAATGGAAGAAATTCTATAACGCTCAATGCCATCAATGGCGTCTAGGCCCTGAAGTAACGTAAGTAACGATTCTCCAGTATCCTCACCAAATAGCCCGATGTTGATCCCGCTCAGGACAATTTCTTTGTATCCCTTCTCCACGATTTGATGGGCTTGATCAATCGTATTGGCAATAGATTGAGACCTGCTTTTGCCCCTCGCGAGGGGAATGGTGCAAAAAGAGCACGAATAGTCACACCCGTCCTGGATTTTCAAGAACGCACGAGATCGATCGCCTGCGTTGTAGGCCGGCCCGAAGTGGGTGATATCATCGATGCAAGATACCTCTATTTGGGTCCGTTCATTCTTTGAGAAATCCTCAATCAGATTGAACAACCGGAATTTCTCGTTCGCTCCCAGAACTGCGTCGACGCCTTCTATGGACGCAATGGTTTCGGGTTGGAGTTGAGCATAGCATCCTGTAACAACGACAAATGCATCGGGATTTGCTTTTAAAGCGCGCCTGATAACCTGCCTGCACTTGCGATCAGCCTCCTCCGTAACCGTGCATGTATTGATCACTGCAACGTCGGCAGCTTCTCCGAAAGGGACTACTTCGTAGCTGCGATCTTCAAACGACTCTCGGAGTGTACCCGTCTCTGCAAAGTTAAGTTTGCACCCTAATGTATAAAAAGTAACGCGTTGCATGGGATCCTAGTTGACATAAGTCTATTTTATGCGCTGAAAAACTCATAAAATTTTTCCCGCTTTGTATTTTATGATTCGAATAGCGCGTGAAGGATACACGTTGGTAGGTGTATCTGGACTCATATGTCTGGTTTTAGTTGCAGTAGGAATTCAACTTGATTCATACATTGGAATGTTCCTGATGGGAGGGGGGATTGCGTTGTTGGCCTTTGTGTCCTGGTTTTTTAGGGACCCTGATCGAACACCTCCCGAGGAAGGAGAGGGGGAACTGCTTATAGTGGCTCCTGCAGATGGAAAGGTGCTCCTGATAAAAGAGATTGAGGACGATTTATATATAAAGGGGCCGGCCAGGCAACTGTCAATCTTTTTGTCTGTGTTCAACGTCCATGTAAATCGCATCCCCTTGTCGGGATCTGTTGAGTATTGCCAGTATGTACCTGGGGAATATTTAGTTGCCTGGCACCCTAAGTCGAGCGAAAAGAACGAACGCACTGAAATTGGCGTGAAGCATCCTGGGGGTACCAAGGTGGTATTCAAGCAAATAGCAGGGGCCGTTGCGCGGAGAATCGTGTATTACATCGATGAGGGTGATTCAGTTGTGCTAGGCGAGCGGTTTGGTATCGTTAAATTTGGGTCGAGAATGGATGTCATTGTACCGCGCGATGTGCAATTTGATGTTCAGGTAGGAGATACAGTAGTTGGGGGCGAAACCATCCTGGTTCATTCTCATTAAGGGTTTGTTAATAGTCTAAAAAAAGAAAAAAAGAGGATGTCCGAAGAAGTTTCTGATCGGAAAAGACGGACTGGTGTCTCAGCTAAGCGGAGGCGAATAGGCCAGCAATTGAGAGCATACAGAGCGAACCGGCCCAAGCGGTCCGAAAAGCGAAATACGTATGTTGCGATCCCTTCGTTCTTTACCTTGATGAATCTCTTGTGTGGTTTTGGAGCCATTACACAAATCTTTGAAGGCCGGTTTGATAGTGCTGCCTGGTTGATTCTTCTTGCTGCTTTTTTTGACGCGCTCGATGGGATGATGGCTCGGCTAACGAATTCCACGAGCCCCTTTGGGGTTGAGTTGGACTCCTTGAGTGACATCGTATCTTTTGGAGTTGCTCCCGCTTTTTTAGTCTATGTATTTGGCTTGAAGGAATTTGAGCTATTGGGCCTGATTATTTCTGCCCTACCGGCATTGTGCGGGGCAGTGCGCCTGGCGCGTTTTAATGTAAACGTAGAACAGTCTGGTGATAAACCTGAATACTTTTGTGGACTGCCTATTCCTGTTCAGGCCGCGGCGATAGTGACGTTAATACTGACCATCGAAAAAAAGGACTTTTTTTCTTCTTTGAGCATTACCCCGGAATCATTATTGATTCCTGTAGTGGCGATACTTGCAGGCCTCATGGTATCAAGCATTCCCTTCGACGCGCTGCCTAAGCCCTCAGCCTATTATCTAAAGAAACACCCGTTCAAATCCGGCGCCTTGTTGCTTGGCGTGATTTTGACTATTACCTTCCAACATATCGGTCTTCTTGTCTGTATAGCTATTTATTTGATCTATGGAATTATTCATGGAGTTGTGAGTACGTACAGGGAAGTGATGAAGGCGTAAACTTTGGCAAACAAATAAAGACATTCATGTATAAAGCAAACATTCACATTACGCTACGGCAATCCATTCTTGATCCCCAGGGGAAAGCAACACAGCATGCTTTGCATAATCTAGGTTTTGGCGATGTGAATAAAGTGAGGATGGGAAAATTCGTTGAGATGTGGATTGAAACGAGCGACAAAGATGCAGCGCAAACGATAGCGGAAGAAGCGTGCGCAAAACTCATGGCAAATCCTGTGATGGAAGACTATTCTTTTACTCTTGAACCCGTCGATTGAATCTGAGGAATGACTGCGGATTTGTCTGTAAAGGCAGCCACTACGCCAGAGGTTGAAGAACTTCTGGACGAAGAAATAGAAACGAACCTGGATTCACCCTGGCGGGTAATTCTGTACAATGACCACATTCATACGTTTGATGAAGTCATTGTGCAATTGATTAAAGCCACAGGGTGTTCGGTAAGCCAGGCTGAGGCCTATGCCTGGCGCGCTCACGTGCAGGGGAAGGCAGGCGTGTTTGAAGGCTCTTTTGAAGAGTGCCTGAGGGTAAAGTCTGTCCTTGATGAGATCGCCCTTGTTACGGAGATCCAGGGTTAAGATGAGGTGTGCCTGGCCAGGTTTTTGATGATATAATCTGGCTCTTCTGGAGGTGGTGCAGGAGCGCTTTGTGCTACGGCTTCGGGAGCCATGGTTGCCGTTTTGTTTTGCGCCAGATAAGGGAGCAGGGAGTCCGTGAGTCTTGCGTAGTCTTGTGCCCCTCGAGAATTAAGATCGATATCGAAAACCGTTGCGCCTCCCTTGTATGAGTTAGCAAGAGAAGAACAGGTCCTTATCTCTACGGGCAGCACTTGTTTGCCGTATTTTTGCCTCAGGTATTCCCGGTACCTCTGGTGGGTTCTTCTTCGGGCATCAACCTGGGTGAGCAGCAGTTTGGGATGGCCGAGTTTTGGGTTGAGTTTTTGTCCGACCACCTTAACTGTTTCGACCGTTTGTTCAGCCCCCATTACAGGTTGGTATTCAGGGGTTACTGGGATAAGCACATGGTCAGAAGCAACAAGGGCATTTAAGCTGAATACGGTAATCGCAGCAGCCGTGTCAAAGACGATGTTATCATAGCCGCCACCGTCGCCAATAGCTTCTTTGACCCAGAATACATCGATGGCCTTATTGAGGTGACGCATCTTGCTGGTCATCATGCTGGAAGAGGGTAAGACGTCTATCGATCCAACCTTCGTCTTCTTGATGTCGTGCAGAGTAATCCCTTGCTCGAAGAGCATAATGCAAGACCCTTCTTTCTGGGGCTGTGGTAACCCGAGCATACTGGTGAGAAACCCTTGCGGGTCCATGTCGATCACTAGGGTCTTATGCCCGGTAAGTCCTAGAGCGGAGGAGAGGTTGATGGCAGTTGTCGTTTTGCCAGTTCCGCCTTTATGGCTACAGATAGAAAGAATTTGCATTGCGAAGTAGTACGGGGTTGAACGCGCTAGCTAGAGTATGTCGTGTTGGCCTTTTCTTCTACAACTTGCTTTGCATGTTCAAGCTTGCTGGTGAAAAGCGGCTCTGTTTCTATTCGCGCGTCAACGGCTTTAATGGCATGGATGACCGTGCTGTGATCTCTACCTGCGAAGTGAAGTCCAATGGATTTAAGGGACTGTTGAGTAAACTCTTTGGCAAGATACATGGCCGCATGCCTGGCCAGCACGATCTCCCTTTTTCTTGATTTACCCACAATATATTCAGGTCGGGTACCAAACGTTTCCCCTACAATGCTAATAATTTCGTCAATTGTTAAATGAAACGATGCATGAGCGCCGTGTTGATGCAACACCTGAGAGGCAAGTTGGAACGAGATCGGTGTTTTATGCAGAGAGCTGTAAGCCAGCATTTTGGTGAGCACCGATTCGAGTTCGCGTACGTTCTTGTTGACACTGCTGGCGATCTTTTCAGCGATCTCATGGTTGAGATCGATTTTAAAACGGTGGGCCTTTTTCTGAAGAATGGCTATCCGAGTCGAAACATCAGGTGCCTTGATGTCTGTGGTCAAGCCCCACTGGAAGCGGGAGATCAGCCGGTTGTGAATGCCTTTAATCTCATTCGGGGGTCTATCTGCACAGAGTACGATCTGCCCACCTGAATGATGGATCGAATTAAACAGGTGAAAGAACTCTTCTTGTGTTCTCTCTTTACCTGTTAAAAACTGGATGTCATCAACAACCAGAAGGTCGGCCTGCCTGTAGAACGACGTGAAGTCGTGGCAGTTGTTGGCGCGAATGGACGCGATAAACTGATTCGTGAATTCATCGATGCTGACATACATCGGGTTTCGTGCCGTTCCGTGATTAACCGCATAGTGGCAGATGGATTGGGCAAGGTGTGTTTTCCCCAGGCCGGAAGCACCGTAGACAAACAGCGGATTAAAACTGGTTGAGCCTGGCGTTTGTGCGATGGCTTTTGCTGCGCTGTATGCTAGCCTGTTGCAGTCGCCCTCTACCAATTCATCGAAGGTATAGTTGGTGTTCAACTGCAGGCAAAGCGCAGGTGCCTGTTGGGTTGGAACTGCCGTTCTTGTCTGAGCGGGAGTATTCCTCCGAGGTGGATGATTAGTCTGTTTTAAAACAGGCTTTGCCTTAGAATAAGCACCCCCTTTTTGTCTAGAAGAAATTTTTGCAGGGGCGTGAGCCGGCTTTCCTTGAGGGTGTTTCTGAGGGGCTGGTGGCCTTGCAGTAGTTTCAACGGATGTTCTAGGCGGTGCGACAGGCAGTGAGAATTGCATAGCCGCTTGTGGGCCGAGTACTTCCTGGAGCGTCTTCCCCACAATATCATAGTAGTTTTCTTCGATCCACTTTTGATGAAAGAGATTGGGGACTTCCAGGTTAAGAACATGTCCATCCTGGCCGTCTAAAGAAATGGCCCGTAATGGACGAATCCAGGTATTATAACTATATTTGGGTACAAGGCTCGATATCCTCTCTAAACAATTGCTCCATACTGTTTGTACCTGAACTGCCATGCGTAACCCTCGCTCCGTTGAATTGGATATCGATTTAAAAAGGATAAGTATTGTACGGTGTAGCAAGGGTATAGTGCAACCGATTCGCCTACCTATTTACCAACACTTTATAACCCCAGTTACACACATAAAAACCCCTGTTTCCCCCAAGTTTTCAACAGGTTACTAACAACTTTGACAACAATCGCCAGGATTGTAGGTAAACTAGTTGCCAATTTGCGGGAAGTCTTATGGACAACAAAAGAAGCATAATGTCGCTTGGGTCTGCGGGGCCCCGAAAAATCATTCATGTGGACATGGATGCCTTTTATGCTTCTGTTGAACAAAGAGATAATCCGGAGCTTCGCGGACGTCCAGTTATTGTTGGAGGGAGTCCAACCGGGCGAGGCGTAGTCAGCGCGGCCAGTTACGAGGCAAGGAAATGGGGGATTCATTCTGCGATGCCTTCCAAGACGGCCTTTAAGCGATGCCCGGAGGCGATTTTTGTCAGGGGCGACTTTTCGAAGTACCGGGCTGTTTCGAAAGCCATGCGCAAGATTCTTAATGACTACACAGGTATTGTAGAGCCTGTGAGCCTCGATGAGTGTTATTTGGACGTGACTGAATTGCCCGAGGAGCATGAAACCGCGACTTCAGTCGCGCAAGAAATTAAACGACGAATCAAAGAAGAGCTGAATCTCACTGCCTCAGCAGGAGTGGCTCCTTTTAAGTATGTAGCCAAGATTGCTTCTGATTACAACAAACCGGATGGGCTAACGGTTGTGCATCCGAATCGGGTGCTCGAATTTCTGCATCCGCTTTCTATATCAAAAATTCCCGGAGTTGGCCCTGTCACGCTCGCGAGGCTAAATGAAATGGGTGTCTTTACAATTGGAGATGTTGCGAAGTGGTCCCTGGAAGATGCCCAGGAGCGACTCGGAAAGCATGGAATTGGATTGTGGAGAAAGGCCAATGGCTTGGAAAATAAAAGGGT
>JAHQVL010000352.1 GCA_019634345.1 Rhodothermaceae bacterium | reverse complement strand
TCCAGGGAGCACCAGCATATGCATACATGTAGGCGATCTGATGGCTAGGTTCATTACCATGCCAATATTCTCCTTCATCAAACAACACATCAAGTCTATTGACAAATTCCTCCCGGCCTCCCATGAGTTCAATAAGTCCAGCAACATCATGGGGCACATACCAGGTGTAATGCCAGGGAGAACCTTCCGTGATGAACTCATAGGTCCGCTCTGCTGGGTCAAAAGGTGTAAACCAACTTCCGTCTCTGTAGCGACCTCTCGAAATACCTGTTTCTGGGTCAATGATATTTTTGTAGAATAACGACCGATCTAGAAAGCTTTTCGCGTCCTCAGTTTCTCCTAGGAAATAAGCCATCATAGCAACGGTGAAGTCGTCGTATGCATATTCCAGGGTACGGGACACTTGTTCTTCTTTATGGAATGCCTCCGTTATTGGTTCTTCCAGCGGCATGAAGCCGTATTCAAGATAGGGGAGGAGAGCACGTCGCCCTTTACCATCTACATATTCGTCATATGGAGGCACTTCAGTAGCGTTCTTTCGCATGTAGGCATAACCTGACTCAGCATCATAATCACGCAAGCCCTTGCTGTAGGCATCAGCAATTATAGAAGAAACGTGATCACCAATCATTGCTGCAGTGTAATTATTCCAGGAAGGAAATATGGGTAACCAGCCACCTTGTTCGGCCTTCATTACCAGTGATTGCACCATATGCTGTGCAACAGTTGGATTTGTAATCGTCAATAGCGGGTGTACTGCACGATACGTATCCCACACTGAAAAGTCGGCATAATACCCAATACCGTTAGCTGTAATTTGGGTTGACGTACCTGAGAAACCTGGATAATGTCCAGAGACGTCACTAAATAAGCGCGGAAGCATCATGGCGTGGTAATGCGCGGTATAGAACTGTGTCAGCAAATCACTTTGCCCGTTATTGTTGCTCGTCACTTCAATTGAAGTCAGAGCTTCATTCCATGCATTTCGAGAGGCCTTTCTAACTGCAGCAAAGTCCCAATCGGGGATTTCAGTATCCAGGTTTAGTCTAGCCTCTTCTAGACTCGTAAACGAAGTGCCAATACGCACACTAATCGTGTCGCCTTTATTAATTTCAAAACGAGCGTATGAGCCAATACTTGAGCTATCGCCTTTTATTTCTCGAATTGAGTCACTGAGTAATCCGTTTTCCCAAACACCAGCATTTGAAAACTTCTTGTCAAATTGCACAACAAAGTACCCGCTAAAACCTGCTTCATTGCCCCAGCCCTGATAGATTCGATGAGCAGGATTGTAACCAGTGATTTCTTGATTATTCTCGTTAATGCGTACAAATCCAACACCTTCATCGCTATTTGGCTCTACTAATATATGGGCCACATCTGAATCAGAGAAAACAAAACGCATAATACCAGAGCGTTGATGCCCTGCAAGTTCAGCCTTAATGCCATTATTGGGAAAGTGCACGCTGTAATAATGAGGGCTAGAGATTTGACCCTCGCGATCGTATCGCATGCCGCGACTAGTCGGATCAATTAAAAGCGAATCAGCGAGCGGCATTATGGTTACGCTGCCGTAATCCTGTGTACAAGAGCCGCTCATCCAGTGGCTTCCTCTGAAACCATTGATGCTGTCGGCCTGATTGTAAAAAGGCGAAAAGCACTTAATTTCTGTAGATTGGGTTTGAGGTGTCCATTGAGTCATGCCAAACGGAAAACCAACAGCTGGAAAAGTTTGACCGCGCGGCTCATTATCGGCTTCGCTATGACGAAGCGCACTAATCGTTGTCGACGTGCCTGTACCAATTAGTGGATCTACATATTCAACGGGCTCATCAAGTGTATCAGAACTGCCTGGTGGCTGACACGAAACTGCAAGACTACAAAGAAACAATAAGATAATTGGACGCACAACAGTACTAGTGGCAAGTTAGAGGGCTACGAATATGGATAAACATACAACAATATATATGAATCCATTCTTGATTAGTCCACTAAAATGGCCTATATTTCTAACTTACGATAAGGAAACATTATCGAATGTTAGAACTGTATGCATTTTCTCACAGTGTAATGGCCAATATTTCTAAGGGATACAATAACGATTTGACTCCTCAGCTAAGAGTCAATGCCGAGCGCGCAGCATCGTATGCACAACAAGCGCGATCCGAGAACACCAAGAAATCCTACCAGAGCGACTGGGCACACTTCACAGCCTGGTGCACGGATCACGACCTTGTATCGATGCCTGCCACAATGCAAACTGTGATCTTGTATATCACAGAATTTGCCGATACGTTCAAAATATCCACCTTAGAACGCCGACTTGCTTCTATAAGCCAGGCTCACAAAACTTCGGGACACGACAGCCCTGCGCTTGTATCTAGAGAACCCCTGCATTCAGTTTGGAGTGGTATCGTACGCTCCAAATCAGCACGGCGCGATAAAGTAGCTCCAGTATTGACTGAGGATATCAAGCTCATGGTTTCGCATTTAGAGTTGGACGCTGTGTCAGGCGAACTCACCATTCGCTCTATACGTGATCGAGCTATATTGCTTGTGGGCTATGCCGGCGCGCTGCGACGCAGCGAAATTGCGAATCTAATCGCGTCAGACCTCCAATATACTCCTGAAGGCCTCAAAATCCTTATACGCAAGAGCAAAACAGATCAAGTGGGTTCAGGCCAGGTTCTGGGTCTTACATACGGGGCGCATCCTTCAACTTGTCCTGTTCGTGCTATACGTAGTTGGACGAAGGTGGCCCAAATATTTGAAGGACCCGTATTTCGCGCAATAGACCGCCACGGTAACATTAAAGACAAAGCAATAACGGGTCATTCAATAGCGCTTATTATCAAAAAAGCCTGCTTGCGCGCCGGATTACCTCCAGAAATATACAGTGGTCACAGTTTAAGAGCTGGTTTTGCCACGCAGGCGGCGAAAGCAGGTAAGCCAGAACGAATCATTATGAAGCATACCCGGCACAAATCAGAGAAAATGGTCCGCGAATACATTCGTGATGGTGAGTTATTTAATGACAGCCCAACAGATGCCCTGGGTTTATGACTCCGCATTGGCCAGAATGCCATTTATCGCATCCATAATACGTGCGCGCGTAAATGGCTTAGCGATATACCCGCTGAAGCCAACCTGTATTAGTTGTTTCCGAATAACACCAATAGGCAAGGCAGACACAGCCAATACAGGCACCTGGTCATAAAATGGTTTTTTCCTCAGCTCACGGAGAAGGTCAAATCCAGTCTCCTTTCCACCTAAGTTGAGGTCCATTAAGATTAAATCAAATGTCTGCCTGTCTGTTATTTCGAGTGCCTCTTCCGTGCTAGAAGCCAGTGATACTTTGTATTTATCTTGAAGTATCAATAGGATTAATTCCTGTGTATCTATATTGTCCTCTACGACGAGTATCTCTGTCTTTGTCGCCTTCTCGTCATCTTCTTCATGGTCTACGTCTACTTCATCATAATCGGCTGGTTTTGCAGGAAGCCTCAGCATGAACTTGCTTCCCTTGCCTTGTGTGGACTCGACCTGTACCCCTCCTCCTAGCGCTTCTGCCAACTCGCGTGTTATCGACAAACCGAGGCCACATCCAGTATTAAATCGGCCTAGCCCCTTTGATTCTTGCGAGAATCTATCAAATACATAGGGCAAATACTCCTCAGCGATGCCCACACCTGTATCTTCCACGGTAACAATAACGGCCTCTTCATTGCCTCCCACCGTAACTTCAATTCCGCCTTCCAGCGTGAACTTGACTGCGTTGCCAAGTAGGTTTGCTACCATCCGACGAAAAGACACACGATCCAATACAACTTTAGACGCTCCATCTACTACCAATTTCAGAAACAGGTCATATTGTTCTGCAACAGGTTTATATAGTTGCATAACACCCTGTACTTCAGATACTATATCTAATTTCTCGTACTTTATTACCTGGTCCAGTGTATCTACAGATGCTATCCGAAGCACTGCATTGAGCGTCTCCAACAAGCGATTGCCACTCTCGCTAATATAGCGTGCGAACTGCCCTTCCTGACCCTCTAGATTATCTGCGAGATAATCCGCAAAGCCGATCATGGAAGTAAGCGGCGTACGCACTTCATGACTCATGTTTGCCAAGAAGGCCTTTTTAGCAGCCACCCCATAGTCTGCACTTTCTGGCGTAATACCCATCCCAGCATGCCCTGGATAAGTAGTGATGTCAACCGCCATTGTCAGGGTAAGCTTGCGGCCCTTTGAGTCCCTTCCTAAAAAATAGGAATGGAAGGCCAAGAGTTTCGTGTCTCTGTTGGTCGTCTGTATGGATATACAAACAACTCCTTTCTCCTCATATATTTTTTTAAGCTCTGGGTCTTTAAGAGTTATCCTGTGCCCTTTAACTTTTTTTATCCAGTCTGTTATTGTAGGTGCTTCTGATTTTTTCACCCCAGCCATATAATACCATGCAGGGCTACTTTCTATAATCCGTCCTCCTTCGGCATGGACCAGTATCGGGAACGGTGCAGATGCTACAACGTGGAGGTAGCTATCCTCTATCTGCCCTTTAATCTCTACGCCTTGAGGTATTGAGGGACTACTGTCCTTTGTATTATCGGAACGCACTACTTCTTGCCCGTCACCGCCCTTGTATGCCTCTTCTGAAGAACTCACATCACCAGCAGCACTAGACATAATCGGCGTAAACACAACGTGTGCACACTCATGTATACCATATACACCAAAGTACGATATTTCTGCACTTAAATTTTTCCCAACAGGACCAGGATTCAGCATTTTCACTGTGACTTTAGCGTCGTCCTTTTTTAAAGTTAATACCTGGTTAATTCCTTCTTCCAGTCTCAATCTGTCATAATCAGGTATCTTGTTAAAGAAATCTGTTGCCAGGTTACCCGTCTTCAGCGTTATTATATCAGCAGTTTTTCTGCTATTTCCGTGCACATTGAATGATTTGTCTACCAGTAGCGATGGTGGCGTGTACTCTTTAAGCAATTTAGCATAGTACGCATCCTCCGGCAAGACCTCGCTCTCAGTTGCATCCTCTTTCTCTTTTTCTTCCTTATAGTCTAGAGACACTGCAATTGAGTTGTGACCAATCTGCGCAATGGAATCCAGAGTACTCTCTTTTACCAGGCCATTTACATGTCCTCCAGGATTAACATCGAGCGTGGTCATCTCAAGCGGCACCGTATTCGAAGACTGTACGGCATCAACAGATAAAGCGTCTTCTTGAGGCTGCGTAGTACTTAGGTCTTCCGATAATGCTTGGGCTCCGATTAGTTTTTTGGTTACTTCATTCTCTTTGATTTCTACAGTGGGATTCACTTCTTGCTCAGGAACAGTATCGTTCTCTTTAGCTACAGCCTTCTCTTGCGGCACTGTGCCAGCTGCATACATTTCGCCTTGCAATCGATATATCCTGAACTCCTCGTCAACAGACTCAAATTGAATGGGCAGATTTTCTTCAAACTCAGCATCTCCTAAAAACAAAAATCCACTCTCTTTTAGGGAGTGATGGAAGAACGTTATTATTTGTGACTGCGAAGCCTGATCTAAATAACCAAGTAACTGCCTACATGTAATGAGATCAAAGGATTGGAAAGAGTTGTCTATTAGGACATCATGACTAGAAAAGAGAATAGCCCCCTTTACCTCAGGACTAACGGCATATCCAAGCAAGTCTCTTACAAAATACTTGCTCAAACAAAAGTCGGACATATCCTTTTCTATCGACTTAGGATATACCCCATTTTTTGCCTTTTCCAGTGCATTTTTGTCATTATCAGTGGCGTATATTTCTATTTTGGGAGGTGCTTCTAATGTAGATGCATATTGAAAAATAAGGATCGCAACCGAGTAAGCCTCTTCACCGGTTGCGCAACCTGCTACCCATACTCGTATGGAGTCATTCGAGGATTTGCCTTCAAATAGGGCAGGTATGACCTTTTCTTCTAATACTCCAAAAGCACTGGGTACGTGAAAGAAACCAGTCATGGATTTTATCGGAGTTACCAGTAGAATTGTAACTATGATTTTGTTTATAAAACCGCCATGATACCTGAATACTGTACAGGCATATTGGAATTAGTTATTATGTCGTTACGGCGTACCAAGTCTTCTGACTAAGCGTGTTTAGCGACTATTCTTTAGACGCCAGAACGTCTAGTTGATGAGCGATAAATACTAAACCACTATTGCTGATTTGTTGCTTCCGATGCGAGAACCAATTCTCCACAACCTTCCTTTCAATCTCCTGACTTGCGAGCAACTCTTTTTTTACAAACTTTAGGATTTCCATAAGAAAGTATTCTTCATCTCCTACATACCCCCCCTCCTTGCTTGGGCATACGACCCAATCAGAGCTGCCGGCCTGTATAATGTCTGCACCGCGCCTCATCAGTTCCATTAGTACCCGACGCCCTGATTGACTACCGTCTCTCTTTTCTTCTTTCATAGAGGCATGGTATATGTTTTCCACAAGCCTGTCTATGTCACCATTGTATTCAGGGAGAAATGTAGTAACTCCGTCAAAGTTAATGGAGAAATAGTAGAGCCCCCCTTGTCTTAATACATCCTCCAATAATGTTAACAAGTAATCGATATCAAATAAATCCAGGATTGCCTGACCTATGATGGCATCATATCGAAGAGATTCCGTTTTTGATTCCAGATAACGCAGAACATCATCGACATTAACCCGCACATCAATCGATTTGCCGGACAGATTTACTACCACACGATCTGCATACTCAACCACATTACCGCCCCTGTTCTGTGCCCAACTTTTCAGCTTGTGCCTCAATGCGCCTATGTGTGTTTCCTCTAGATCTACTACCCTATAGATTATGCTAGGATGCGTCACATTATCCAGAACATTAAAAAAAGTACTGCCTGTTCCAGCACCTATTTCTAGAATATGCAGAGAACGGGTATTCTCAATAGCATTTAAATGATCGATGAATCGCTGCCATACATACAGATTTAACGCCCTCTCATCTACGGTTCGTTTTGCCTCAAGATATCTGGCATAACCAGAAGTGTTCTCGCTGTCGTTCATATGTTTACTGAATAGGATGCCCAGCAATATCTGTCTTCCCACATTCGTACTGTTAGTGTATCTAAGTCAGAGCCATTCAAAGACGCTACAAAGTGCTCGACAAGTATACGTGCAAAGTGTTCTATGCTAGGATTTAGACCTTGAAAAGCTGGTGTTTCATTTAAGGTCTTATCTCTATACATTCCCATGGCATCTGCCATACTCTTTTTAACCTCATCAATATCTACCAGATACCCATATTTATTTAATTTTTTGCCCTCTATTAGCAACTCTACAGCATATATATGCGAATGATTTACGTTCTCTGGCCCACAGTCAGGTACAGTCAAGAAATGCTGAGCAACGAATTCTTCTTTTATAGATAACTGGTACATGTAATTCTCTGATTAATAAGTTATTACGGTTTGAATCGAGTCTTTTGTTGTGTCAATAAGCTTATAGGCTTCTTCCGATTTGTCTATGCTGAATTGATGTGTTATCAACTGACGGGGTTTCATTTTTTTAAGCATCTCTATTGCGGTTGCCATCCTTCTCTTTTTGTCCCATCGCCCCATAAGACTGGGGTCTATATTGCTAACCTGGCTAGCATATATTGTCATCTTGGATCTATGGAAATAAGTACCAAGATCCAGTGAAGAGCCTTTGCTCCCATACCACGACGCAACGATCAACCTCCCATGATACCCTGTATACTGAATAGCCGCGTTAAGTGCCTCGGGAGAACCACTGGTTTCATATACGAGATCGTATTGACCCTTCATATCTTCATCAAGAGATTCATAAATTTCTGGCACAACTACATTATTCATTGATGTTGCTTTTGCTGTCATCCTTCTTTTTGACAAAGGATCGACGAGTGCTAGTTTTGCAAGAGGATGCATTTTGAGCACTGAAGCTAATAACTGCCCAACAACACCGAGCCCGAGAACAAGTACCCGCTCCCCCAAAAGAGGCCTTCCATCCAGTACAAGGCCTATAGCTGTTTCAACATTAGCCAAAAATACCATATCCTCAAGATGTACGTCATCCGGAATGTATATGAGGTTCTTTTTCAACGCCAAAAAATGGCTCTCGTGCGGATTAAAAACATAGACATTTCGTCCAATTTCTGAACGACTCACCTTCTCACCAACGTCTATAACCTTTCCTACTATACTATAACCGTACTTCATTGGATAACGAGTGCTATCAGATAAGCTAGCTATAGAATCATCAAGAGGAATTCCAGCGGGTAATTGACCACGATAGGCTAACAATTCCGTACCAGCACTTATTGCAGAACACACTGATCGCACAACCACCTCTTCAGGGCCTGGCTGCGGCACAGATGAAGCTATGATTTCAACTTGCCTGGGTGCTGTAAAAAAGAGAGAGTGTCTAAGGGACATCAGTAATTAATAGGCTCTTGTTTCACACAATAGCACTCTCGGTATTTGCATCAAAGAAATGTACTTTATCGACATCTACTGCAAGCTCTAAACGGCTTCCTGGCGGCGGCAGTTCTTGCGGGACGAGCCGAGCGACAAGACGATGAGATCCAGTATCAGAATAAATGATAATCTCATTCCCCATAGGTTCAATCACATCAAGTGATACAGATATAGTCTTGTCGCCAGCATTGGCCGAGGATGCAACTGGCGCTAAACTAACAGATTCTGGTCGTACTCCAATTACAATAGGTTTGTCCACATACGACTTCAATATCTCTACTCTAGATGCAGGCACTTTTATTTCATTAGAGGTGCCGTTTTCCCTGAATACCAGCCCATCCTTTTGAGCTACCACACCGTTCATAAAATTCATAGAAGGACTGCCAATAAACCCACCAACAAAGACATTAGCAGGATTGTTATACAAGTTCAGCGGTGTGTCTATCTGTTGGATATATCCATCCTTCATCACTACGATGCGATCTCCCATGGTCATCGCTTCAACTTGATCGTGCGTCACATAAACCATCGTTGATTCTAATTGCTGATGCAATTTTGAAATTTCAGTGCGCATCTGCACTCTCAACTTCGCATCCAAATTAGAAAGAGGCTCATCAAATAGAAACACCTTAGGCTTTCTTACAATTGCTCTCCCCACTGCCACTCGCTGCCTCTGTCCACCAGAAAGTTGCTTAGGCTTTCTATCCAAGATTGAATCTATCCCTAATATTTCGGCAGCGTGCTCAACCCTGCTTGCTATTTCACTCTTTTTATACTTTCGGAGCTTGAGCCCAAAAGCCATGTTGTCCTTTACCGTCATATGCGGGTACAGCGCATAATTCTGGAAAACCATGGCGATATCCCGATCCTTAGGAGCAACATCGTTTACTCGATTATCATCAATGTATAAAGCCCCTTCCGTAATGCTTTCGAGGCCGGCAATCATCCGTAAAGTAGTGCTTTTCCCACAACCCGACGGACCCACCAGAACAACAAATTCACCATTCTGAATTTCGACAGTTGCATTATGCACAGCTGTAAATGAATTGTCATATACCTTTTTTATGTTGTCTAAACGAACACTCGCCATACCATTAGCTCCAATTCTGAGGGATATGAAGCGAAAGATAAAAAAAATATGATATATTTACAGAAAGCATTATTCTATTCCTCAAAGCATTATATTCCAAAGTATCCCTTTTCAGAGAATTGTATTCATTCCTTTTAGCTAATGAATATTTTTCTGAGTTTTCCTTATTTTTTTAATATTTACTAACGATTCGGGGTTATAAGTGAAGATGCCACAAGGAAAAGGCAAAACGACAATATACGATGTCGCTGCTAGAGCTGGAGTTGCTATTTCTACTGTTTCGCGCGTATTGAATCGCTCGAACGATGTGTCAGATGCAACTCGTGAAAAAGTATTGCAAGCAATCTCGGACCTTCGCTTCAGGCCACATAGGACAGCAAAGATTCTTGCCCAAAAACAATCCGAATCACTTGTTATCGCCATACCATCATTTACTACTCCTTTCCACAATTCTATATTAAAAGGAGTAAGAAGCAGAATTAGAGAGCAAGAATTTGACTTGACCTTATTTGATCTGGGTTCTTCAAACCCTAAAGAAAAACTCCTTGACTTCCTGGGAAGGGGTGCCGTAGACGGCTTACTACTGGCTCTACACGTAGATGAGGAACTTGCTGATGAATTGAAAACACTTAGAGCACCTGTAATACTCATAGGAAATCAGTATGAGGATTTTGATTCCTATTCCTGGGACAATGTCACTGGTGCTCGTAGTGCTGTGCAACATTTAATCGGGCAAGGCCACGAACGAATTGGTTTCATCACCACCCCTTTTGATATAGATTCTGTACTTGCTCAGCGAAAGCAGGGATATGAAGAAGCATTTAAAGATGCCGGCTTGCCTATTCAAGAAGAGTGGGTAGTACACGGTGATACAGAAAAGCACGCTGGGATTAGTGAAGAATCTGGGTTTGAGGCAATGCAAAAACTGCTATCACAGACTCCGAGAGTAACTGCCGTGTTTTCAGTTAGTGACGCACAGGCAATTGGTGCATGGTATGCAATCAATCAGGAAGGCCTATCTGTTCCGGAAGACATTGCTATTGTTGGATATGATGATATCAAAACGAGCAGATATATAGGGTTGTCAAGTGTAGATCAAAAAATGCAAAAAGTGGGGCATGAAGCTACCGATGTACTCATTGGGCGGCTCAAATCTGTAAGAAAAGACCCACCATTGAGTGTCTTGACGATTCCAGAATTACAAGTAAGGAAGTCCAGCCTATTCAAGCGTGATCGAGGATAACCTTTTGATTTGTGGAGACTGATTCTATGGACCGTGACACCATCAAGGACTATCTTCCCTATACCCTCAGGGAGACGCACTACAAAACGAGTGGTACATTTTATCGAGGAAAGGTTCGAGACACCTATTTAATTGAAGACAAGCTGATATTAATCGCATCCGATCGCATATCTGCTTTTGATCATATCTTAAACCAATCTATCCCTTTCAAAGGGCAAGTATTGAACAAGATTGCAGCTTACTTTTTCGATTCAACGAGCGATATCGTTAACAATCATGTTCTTAGCGTTCCTGATCCTAATGTCACTGTAGCGAAGGCGTGTAAAGCACTACCTATAGAATTTGTAGTTCGTGGATATCTTGCTGGTCATGCATGGCGTGTATACAAACAAGGTATTCGCGTATTATGCGGAGAAACACTGCCCGAGGGTCTCAGGCAAAACAGTAAACTACCGGCGCCTATTCTTACGCCTGCAACAAAGGCTCAGGAAGGCCATGATGAGGACATTAGTAAAGTAGAAATACTAGAGAGAGGGATAATAGACAAAGACACACTTGACCTGGCCTCGGAGAAAGCACTTGAGCTTTTTCAGAGAGGCTCAGAAATGGCTCAAGAAAAAGGATTGATATTAGTAGATACTAAATATGAATTTGGAATAGATCATGAAGGCTCTATTACATTAATTGATGAGATACACACCCCAGATTCTTCTCGCTACTTTTATTCAGATACCTATCAAGATCTGTACGAGCAAAACCTACCCCAACGCCAGTTGTCGAAAGAATTTGTGAGAGAATGGCTGATGGACAACAATTTTCAGGGACTCGAAAATCAAGTGCTACCTGACTTGCCGGACTCCTTTGTTCAAGAGATTTCGATGCGCTACATCGAGCTATATGAGAAGCTCACTGGGACTCTTTTCGTCCCTGATCTTAGTAAGAACCCAATAGGTCGTATTGAGAAGGTAGTACAGCCTCATCTCTAAGCATTTGGCAGCTGGACATTTAAGGCTGCAATGGTGGACTATGTTTACCTGTAGGATCCACCCATTCCTCACTGCCATCAGCGTACGTCTCTTTCTTCCAGATGGGCACCCGAATTTTCAATTGGTCAATCAAAAACCTACAGGCTTCAAAGGCATCTTTTCTATGCGGAGTTGCTACACCAATAATTACACTTGGATGAGCAGATGGCACGAGACCAGTACGATGCAGAATGCACGCCTTCACAACTGGCCACCTCTCAACGGCATCATCCAGCAAGGCTTTCATTTCTTTAAGAGCCATTGGAACGTAACAGTCATAACTCAGCATTTTTGTATGCTTATCGTGAGTCCACTCCCGTGTGATTCCAACAAAAATATCAACCCCTCCAGCTCGGCTATCAAAGAGGTACTTACTTACGCTTTCCACGCTCAATGATTCTTCACAGATTTCCCACCACAAGCTTTGATTCTTCATATTTAAGTCAGCAAAGACATAATGATTCCTAACCACCACTAACGGGCGTGATTAAAGCAACCTCATCTCCATTAGTTAACTCAATTGATTCATGCACGTACGATTCATTCACAGCTAATCGTATTACACTCCGAAATGAATGTATTGAGTCATAATCTGAAGACAGCTTATCTAACAATTGTTCGCCAGTTAAAGACGAAGCCACTTTTAACTCAATAGTATCCTGGCCAACCTTTTCTTTCAGAATGCTGAACAACAGTATCTTAAACGTGATCATTTTCTTACGTGTTAGGATAAGCCATTCAATACTTTTTTAATGGCGTCTAAATCAGGTAGCTCCCCTGCATTTTCGAGAACTTCCGCATAAACAATTGTACCCTCTTTATTTATTACAAACGCAGATCTCTTGGCAATGCGATCAAGATTCATCCCTGTAAAGTTGTTTTGGTACTTCGCTCCGTATGCAGCACATACTTTAGCATCATGATCGCTAAGCAATGCAAAACCAAAGTTATTCACTTTTTTGTATTCACTTTGCACAAAAGGTGAATCAGTCGAAATTCCTACGATTAGCGTACCTTTACCATAGTCAGCAATCTCGTTTGAAACGGTATTTAACTCTGTAGTACATACTCCTGTAAAAGCACCCGGGTAAAAAAGGAGCAGTGTATTTTGTTTTCCCTTAGCCTCAGAAAGCTTAAACAGTTCCTTCTCACTATTGTATAGTTCAAATCCAGGGGCTTCTTGCCCCACTACAGCAGTTGCCATTTGTATTTATATTTTGATTGATAAATCAACGAAATCGTATAGCACGTATTGGCTTGATAAAAGAAGCTATATACGCGGGTACACTTGCTGCCAAAGCACATAAGAATAGCGCTACGAGGCCAACTATAACGAAATCAAATCCGCTCAACTCTATCGGAGCCACATCCATATAATACGACTCTGCAGGCAAGGGGATGATTGCATATTTTTTTTGAATCAATGCAAGGCCTAATGCCAACAATTCACCAGCCACAACTCCAACACCGCCAATCATCAAACCAAGCAGAAGAAACAATTTAAAAATAGAGAATGGCGATGCCCCCATCCCGCCTAAGATGCCAATCTCTCTTGTCTTTTCAAACATGATCATCAGGAGGGTCCCAAGAATATTAAAGGCGGCCACTAAGACGATTAAAGAAATAACAACAGGTGTTATCGTTTGCTGAAGTTTTACCCATGCAAAATATTGCCTAAATCGTTGAAATACAGTCCTAGCCTCAAGAGGAAATCCTATATCTTCATTAATAGAAATTGCTGTTTCACTTGCATGATCTGATGTGCTCAAAAATAGGTCAATGTGGGATACTTCGTTCTCTTCGTATTTAAATAAATTCCTGGCACTGTTTAAGTCTGTATAAACATAAAGCTCGTCATATTTAGCAAATGACGTTTCATAGATACCAGACACATAAAATTGCTTTGCCTTAGGCAGCGAACTTCTCATTGAGCTTGGTTCTTCTCCCTGGCTCCTTATAGAAAATGCAGTTGCTTTGTCTCCTAATTCTAATGCCAGGAGTTTCGACAGCTGGCGGCCAATTACAAGCCCTGGACGCCCAGCAGAATCTGCCCCAAAATCAAATTTCCCTTCTACAATCCGTTCCTGCAAAGACTTGGACACAGAGTCAACACCACTAATGAGAACGCCATCAATGTTCTTTGCTGATTTTCTGAGCAAGGCAAATTCTTGAATGACTGGTGTTGCTTGAGTCACATGAGGATATTGCCTTAGTTGCTCAGAAATATTTCCGGCACCTTCAATTGAATCACCGACATACTTTGTCACCTGCACATGAGAACCAAAGCTGATGATCTTGTTCGTGATTTCTGAGCTAAACCCTCGTACAATAGCCAAAGAAAGTAGCAAAGCGGCAACTCCGACTGTTACGCCACCGACAGCAATAAGAGTAACTACTTGCAAGAAACGCCTCCCCTCGCTTCTACCCTGCGCATTCCACAGATATCTAGAGGCAACAAAACGCTCAAATTTTGGCATACAACTCATTATAAATTGGATCCTATCTCAACATATAACTATTTCATTTGGATCCAATAAAAAAAAATAATATGCTCCAGTGATTTCCATGACTCCCATTGCAATAACGGTATTATGAATAACGCTATCGCCAGAATTCCTACGCCAGAAAATGAACCAGTTCGCGCCTACGAACCAGGAAGCAATGAACGCGCATCAATTAAGAACCGTCTTAAAGAATTAAAGGCAACAGAGGTTGAAGTGCCTGCAATTATTGGAGGCGAATATATTTATACTGGAAGAACGGAAGAAATCAACCCGCCCCATGAGCATTCTCATAAACTAGGAGTCTTTCACAAGTGTGAAAAAGCAGAAGCAGAACGAGCTATTGTATCATGTTTGGATGCAAGACATGATTGGTCTCGTATGCATTGGACAGATAGAGCGGCTATTTTCTTAAAGGCAGCACAGCTATTATCGGAGTCATGGAGAGACACATTGAATGGTGCGACCATGCTAGGTCAAAGCAAAAACATCTATCAAGCGGAGATTGACTCTGCCTGTGAGTTGATTGACTTTCTGCGCTTCAATGTCCACTACATGCAACAAATTTATGAAGATCAGCCCATCTCCTCGAATGGGACATGGAATCAGGTACAATATCGAGGCCTTGAAGGCTTTGTCTTAGCTGTTACGCCATTCAATTTTACAGCCATACAAGGAAATCTCCCCACAGCACCCGCCTTGATGGGCAATACTGTTATCTGGAAGCCGTCTTCAACAGCCATTTACTCTGCATTCTACATTTACAAACTCCTTGAGCAGGCAGGGTTGCCACCAGGAGTAATAAACATGCTCCCCGGAGACGGCCCCCCTATCGGAAACCCAATTATGGCCTCTGAGCACTTTTCGGGGCTCCATTTTACTGGTTCAACGCGCACATTCCAGTCCATGTGGCATTTGATAGGAACCAATATTCAGAATTACAACGGCTACCCTAGGATAGTTGGTGAAACAGGAGGTAAAGATTTTATTGTTGCACACCCTTCTGCCGAACCAATCACTGTAGCAACTGCTATTGTTCGTGGAGGTTATGAATATCAAGGACAAAAGTGTTCTGCGGCATCTCGAGTGTACCTGCCCAAGTCCCTATGGCCCGTCATCAAGCAAAAAACTATTGAGCAGCTAGAAACGATTAAGATCGGTATAGTCGAAGACTTTGGTAACTTTGTAAATGCCGTAATTGACCAGAAGTCCTACGATAAAATTAAAAGCTATATTGACCAGGCAAGCCAAGACCCTGAGGCTCAAATAATTTACGGCGGCAAGTGTAATGATCAGGAGGGTTATTTTATAGAACCAACCCTGATCCTAACTACTAATCCTCACTACAGAACGATGGAAGAAGAATTATTTGGACCAGTAGTAACAATTTACATTTACGATGACAACAAATACACAGAAATCCTAGACACTATCAACCAGACCTCTCCCTATGCTCTTACAGGCGCTGTCTTTGCGAGTGACAGGGGTGTTATTGTGAAAACGCGTGAGCACCTGATCGATGCAGCTGGTAACTTTTACATCAACGATAAACCTACAGGTGCAGTAGTTGGGCAACAGCCTTTCGGTGGTGCCCGCGCTTCCGGCACAAACGACAAAGCTGGCTCCTATTTAAACCTGATCAGATGGGTTTCTGCCAGAACCATTAAGGAGAATCTCAATCCACCAGTGAACTACCGTTATCCTTTTTTACATTCGGATTAATACAGTTCGCGCTTCTAGCATGCTTTTGTTGAGCGAAAAACCATGAGCCACTGTTCTTTAGGAGTATTTCTCACCAAATACTTTTTGCTATAATGAAGGGCGTCTCCCCACAATTCCGTAGTGTTCCTTTTGCCTTATTTCTCACCACCTGCGAGTATGCTATACCAGCCGACTGTAAAGAGTGAAATAAAAGCGCTTGTTTCGTTATTAGATGATCCAGACCAAGTAGTTCAGGAAGCGATACATTTACGCTTCAAAGAGCTGGGAAGAAGAGCTATACCTGCATTACAGGAAGCGCATAAAAAAATGCAAGGGTCGGACCGGGACAAAATCGGGCGGCTCATGCAAGAATTGCATTTCAAAGAAATAGAGTCTCATTGGAGGCATATTATGCGGATGCCGGATGCAGAATTGGAGCATGGCGTCTTCCTGTTAGCGCTTCACCGATTTCCAGGTCTAAATGTTAAGGCTCTCCAGGCACAGCTAGACGAAATGGCTCAGTACATTAAACCCAAGGTTGATTCTGCCAGCGGTGTTGGCAAGGCATTCGTTTTGAGCAGTTTCTTATGCAACGAGCTTGGATTCAAAGGAAATAATGAACACTTCTCAGACCCAAACAACAGCTACATCAATTGTGTCATAGAGGCTCGCAGAGGAATCCCAGTAACACTGTGTACAATCTTCATCCTCCTTGGCAGAAGACTTGGGCTTCCCATTTATGGCGTAAACATGCCCGCTCATTTCCTTGCCAAATATCAAGATGAAACCCATGAAGTGTTTTTCGATATCTTCAACGGAGGAAATCCGATCGTCAAGGAACAGTGCATTCAATTCCTTATTAAAGCTGGCATAAAACCACAAGCTAAATATTTTCAAGCGGCATCTGGCCAGACCATATTACTTCGTATGATATGCAATCTTCTAGCTGTATCTCAGGCGAAGAAAAAATCTCGATTTGTTAAGGAATTAGGCATTCTCATGGAGCC
Organism: Rhodothermaceae bacterium; assembly: GCA_019634345.1. Lineage (GTDB taxonomy): Bacteria > Bacteroidota > Rhodothermia > Rhodothermales > JAHQVL01 > JAHQVL01. The sequence continues at coordinate 11,865 of JAHQVL010000352.1, read as the reverse complement.
CTGGAAAAACAGCAGCCACATCTCTTAACCTCTACAATTCATTACCTTTTGTTTTAAGGCAACAATACACGTCTAGCCCTGGCGGTCCTTTTGAGCACAATTATTGCGTCAAAGGAGCAGGTAACTAGGTACTATTTCACTACGATACACAATTCATGTATAAGTATACTTTTAAAAATGTGTCGTAATTACTTCTTATTTTTAGCATAATTCTACCGGCTACAATTGCACAACCTCTCCAGATCCACATGGACGCCTGGTAATATGCGCATTATACTGTAGCAGGCCCTTGAAGATGACCAGAGCACAAATCATTGCATCAGCAGAGCAAATCACAGAAGCGATTGAAAGCGCAGGTATTTCTGACATAGCAAATGGGTCAAAAGAAAGAATGACCCTACAGGACTATCTCCTCTCTTTTAAACAGTACAATATTTTAGCAGAGCAGTTTAGTGAAGGTGCACTTTTCTTAGAAAAAGAGCTCGGCTTTTCCCAACTTAGAGACCCAGATCCCTGGATAACTATGTCCAAGCAAGCCGAGCTTGAGGATGATCATCCACTTAATCACTTAAAAGGAGTTGTCAGTACCATTAACTCCATTATAAACTTGCTCAAATTCCAGGAAGAAGAGCAAGAAACGGATGCCAATAAAGAAATCCTGACCCTGGTAGTTTTAGAGCCAGAAAACAATGACTTTTCTTCTCCGAAAAGGATCAGCGACTCCATTGATTCTATAACATTGTTGTATGAAGCTTGCGCCAGGTTACAAAATCAGCACTTTGATGACCTGGAAGTCATCTCTTGTGATTCTGGCAAAGACAAGCTTTTTGATTTCAGAGGGAATGTGTTGCTGATAGGAGCCGTGAAAGAACTTGTTCTTTCGATATGGGAGCGCGTTATCTTTTACCGCAATCGAAATTTGCAAGAACGAATCTCTCTTCTTACCCACTCACTTCCTGCGCTAGACATAATCACCGAATACGAGATGAGCGGGCAATTCTCCACGAACGAAGGAGAATTGACAAGGGCAGCCCTTATTAATGGAGTCAAGAAATTTCTTTCAAGCGGTGCTGTAATCCAGGAAATCAGGGAACGAATCCCTTTTGATGAGCGCTCGCTCATGTCAATTGAAAACAGTGTGCCATCCAGCAACAATGGGCACAGTCAAAATGGATTTGCTGCCCTAAAACCTGATCCAGCGCCTCAACAAGAGCAATTTGACACACCAAGCCAATTCCCTGCTCCCGAATTGACAGTCACAACCAATCAAACACCTCCAATTGAAGATGATTTGTCATGGGATGGCATTCTAGAAGATGATCTAAAAACCCTGAGAGAGCTCATCGACAAAACCAAAAGAAGCGAGGAAGAGCACAATTAATCTAAGTTAAGTAGGAACAGATCAGCTCTAAAGACCTACTTGTGATCATTATCTAACCTTTATGCAGGTAAAGCGGCGCGCTTTACTCTCACATGGTTTTATTATGATCAAATTAGATCGCTCGTCGACTACACCAATATCAGACCAACTGGTAGAACAGTTGAGATACCATGTCGCTAGTGGGATATACAAAATAAATGAATACCTCCCCCCCACTCGGAAACTAGCCTCTCAACTAAATGTGTCCTTTCATACGGTAAGAAAGGCCTATTTAAAACTCGTACAAGAGGGCATTCTTGTAGCTGAAAAAGGAAGTGGTTACAAAGTATTAGCACGTGCTCCATTAACTAGCGAAGAGAGGCTTGAACAGGGAGCTACCATTGTGGAAGAAGCCCTTCAGCGCCTGGTTGGAATTGGTTTGGAGGAAACAGATATAGACTACCTTTTTCAAGAGCAACTTGCTCTTATGGACTCCGCTACACATGATTCTAAGGTTGTCTTTGTAGCTCCATACCTTGAAATTGGCGAGGAATTTACTAATTACATTTCTTCCATCTTACAAGTCAATGTAGAATATACAACGCTCAATAATCTGGAGCGTAAACATCAAGACGCTGACTATATCCTGTGCCGGCACGCCAGCATCCAGAGGGTAGTAGATATATTCCCGAGAGTAGATGTCCTCGGACTCACCCTTTATCTAAGTCCTCAAACACTAGATCGAATTGCTCACTTATACGACAGAGAAACGCTGGGATTAATTACTTACAACAAAGAATCTATTCCCCATCTGATGTCTGAGATTCAGTCATCAACAGGCTTTTCGGGGCAGATATTTGGGGCTTCTTTGGAAGACGGAAGTTCGCATCTAAAACAATTTATCGATCAAACAGATTTGGTTGTTTTTACCCCTCGATGCAAAAGGGCACTACATACCTTTTCAAAGCAAGAGAAAACGTTTACTCAGATTGGTCATATTGTGAGCCAAGAATCAATTCAAGCCATTCAACGCCTCATACCTGGTTTATAACATAGCTCTTATGGCTCATGCACGACTGGCGCTCGCTTTGCCTCATTTTCTAGAGTAGTTTCATCAAAAGGTTCACTGGGTGCTTCAGTCGCCTCATCTTCTTCTCTATCTTGACCTGGGTATTTAACCCGGCCATGATGAATACCTATTAGCATAGCAAGAAAGGTTTCTTTTATCTTATCAAGGTCACGAAAAGTCAAATCGGTATCATCCAACTGATGATCGTTAACTCGTGCCTTGAATATCGATTCGATCAAACCTTCAAGCCTTTTGTGTGTAGGCTCATTGATACTTCGACTTGCAGCTTCAACAGAGTCGGCCAGCATCAATATGCCCGTTTCTCGAGAATTAGGCCTTGGTCCAGGATACCGAAACTCAGATTCCAATACACTTCCTTGCTCTCCTTCTTCCATTTCTTGCGCTTTCTTGTAAAAGTACTCGATTAACGTAGTACCATGATGCATTGGAATAAAAGACAGGACTAATTTAGGCAGGTTGTAATTCCGACCAATTTCCAAGCCTTCTTTCACATGGCTCGCAATAATGAGCGAACTCATTCTGGGTTTTACTTGATCATGCGGATTCTTTTGGGACCGCTGATTTTCCACAAAGTATTCCGGCTTTACCATCTTGCCTATATCATGATACAAAGCTCCAACTCTTGTCAGAAGAGCATTGGCTCCTATCGCATCAGCTGCAGCCTCAGCTAGATTTGCTACTTGCAGACTATGATTAAATGTACCTGGCGCTCTAATACTCAACTCTTTAAGAAGAGGACGATTTGTGTCTGATAATTCTAAAAGAGTAAGATCAGTAGTAATATCGAATGCACGCTCAAACACCCACAACAAAGGCAGTACAACGATAAGCTGTGCTGCATTTATCGCAATCGACATTAAGTCTTCAGAAAGAACGCTCTGAGATACATCGAAGACCAGCCATGAAGACATCAATATCACAGAATAACCAACTCCAACGATAGCTGCACTTAGAAATATCTGCCCTCTATTCTTTATATCCCTTACACTGAAAACACCCAAGAATCCAGCAAATAGGGTCGCAAATGTAAATTCAAAGTCATACCCATTAAAGTGCCCCCCTATAAAAGCCAAGGTCAACAGCCCAAATAGAGCTACTCTTGAGTCAAAAAGAACGGTTAGCATCACCGGTACAATTGCAACAGGAATCGCATAAATATTAAGAATAGAACTCCTGACTACGATTGCATAAGATCCTATTATTCCAACAAAAAGCAGTACAATCAATAATACTTTCCTGTTGTCATCAAATATCCCCTTCCGCTGAACATATAAGTACAAGAAGAAAATCACGAAAACCGCAAGCGTGAACATAAATTGCCCTAAGCCTATCCTCCAGGGCATTCGATTTCCACTCTTTTCTCTCTGCGCCCGCTCTAGAGAAGACAGCCTGCGCATCGTCTCGTCGTTTATGAGATCTCCCTTGTTTACAATAACACTTCCAGCCCCTACCATATCTCTTGTTGGGGAGAGCCGCTCTTCCTTCCGATTCCATTCTCTGTACGTCTCAGCTCTCATAAAAGAAAGCGAAGGTTGAAATATTGCTCGAAAGAACGAATTACCTAGACGAGCATATTGGGAATTCGCAGGAAAGCTGGTAGCGAACTTTTCTTCTGCAAAAACAAATGCTTCGTTCAGCCCAACCACGTTGTCTTTATTTCTTCTGATATCAATCGATTCATCAACCTTCCGAATTACTATTTCCTCTGTAAGCACGCTATCCAAAGGGATATCAAGAATTCCTACTCTTATCAGCTGGTTTGCAATATTCCATGCATTATTTAAAAGAGCCTGATCAAGGCGTTCTTCTGCACTAGATAAAGAAACCCCATTTGAATCAGGCAGATGGGACATGTACGATTCTGTAAGATACTCCCATTGCTCCTGAGTTAATCGCAGCCATGCCGTTCGCTTTAGATCAGTAACCCTAAGAGAATCTTGAATTGCCCAGGTAAGGCTATCTCGCTCCTTGTTTTTTCGAAATTGAGAATAGGCAACAAAAATTCTATCTAACTGATTTTTTACTGTGTCACGCTTGGCAAGCATTTTTGTCTTTGCTTGCGGTATTTCACTAAAATAGGGAGGTGTAGTATATCGAATATTTCTTTTTTCTGATTCTATTACTCCTTCATCCTTGTAAATTGGGAAATCAAAAGGCGCCCTTAGTGTCTCATACCTCCAAGATTCACCCGCCTCAACAGAGAACTGATACAATTCACTCTTCGGAAATGCGATATAAGAAATCAATAATAGAGCAAAGAAGATTACTGATTTTATGAAAAGATTTTTTGTTGCTAACTGGTTTTCACTATTTCTGCCTTTTTCTAGCTTCTCTCCTACAGGTCTTATCTTCCGCCTGAATCGCCTTATAAATCTATTGATATCCATATAACATTTTATACTCCAGAAAAAGGGCCATTAGAGGTCCTTAATCCCCACTTAGCAACTAGTAAGACGATAGGTACAGTTACCTGTTCCGCAAAAAGAAATGCTTTGATTTTTCGACAACCCAGCTCAACACAATTGTTAACAGAGCACCAAGAAGTGTATATAATGGCCAGGCTATAGCTTTGGCATTTTCTATCATCCCGCTTTCACTTGAACCATCGAAAGCAAAAAACCATCCATGGGTTTCAGAAAATTTAACACCAAAAATCACAAGCGTCATTACAACAATAGTTAGGACCAACCCTATACTTGCACCAATATCCTTCACTTGTTTGTTTATCAATCCTAGCACAAATACTCCTAATAAGCCACCATAAGTAAATGTCGCAATTGCCAAGCCAAGTTCAACTACAGGGTTCTGCTGATTTTGAAATAGGCTCGCGAATACAATAAAAATTCCTCCCCAAATGAGTGTAAAGAGCCGAGCAATCCTTAATTGCTGGTGATCATTTAATGATTTTTTTGTAGTTAGTACGTAAATATCACCCAGCGTTGAGGACGCTAATGCATTAAGCGAGGAGGATAAGGTACTCATTGCAGCAGCTATTATACCCGCCAGGATTAATCCAGAAATTCCTGCCGGCAATTCTTCAACAATAAACTTGGGGTAAACCTCATCTGTTCGACTTAAACCCAATTCTACTATATTAGCCCCACCATAATACCCCCACAACAAAAGGCCTAAAATTAAAAACAGGGCAAACTGTATTATGATCAGAAACCCGCTTCCAATTAAAGCCTTCTTGGAGTCCTTTAAGTTTTTACAGGCCAGCAATCTCTGAACGATGAGCTGATCTGTTCCATGGGAAGCCATTGTAAATACTCCCCCTCCCAAAACAGCAGTGATGAACACATACGGAGAAGTGACAATCTCATTAATAGATCGCCCCAGCTCAACATCAAGAAACTTAAACTTACCTTCACTAGCAGCTAGTTCGCCCCACCCTTCTGGAAGTGCTTGGAGCAATACGAATATTGCAATAACGGCCCCAATTATATACACAATCATTTGGACAAAATCCATCCAAACAACTGCTTTTAACCCACCTATAGAAGTGTAAACAATCGTAAGTAGTCCAATTACACAAATGACAGCAAAATAACTTACATCGAATCCTGCTGCCTCAAGGATAATCTTAACCGGTATTGCAGTAGCAAATAGCCGAACGCCATCAGCCAGAAGCCGGGTTATCAAAAAAGTAATAGACGCTATAATCTGGGTTGAAGCACCAAAACGATTGCCCAAAAACGCGTAAGCAGTCTGCAAGGATTGGTCGTAATACTTCGGTAAAAATACAATGCTAACTACGATACGGCCCACCAGGTAGCCAAGCGCTATCTGGAGAAAGGTAAATGTACCCGCATAAGCAATTGCCGGCACACCAATCACGGTTAGGGTACTCGTCTCCGTCGCCACAATCGAAAAGCATATAGCCCACCACGGAAGATCTCTTCCTCCCAAGAAAAAATCCTTTTGACTCGACTGTCTCCCTCCTGCCTTAATACCAAATACGGTAATAGCTACAAAGTATATTGCAATAACGGCATAATCTAGCGTTGTTAGCACAGTTCCTTCATGTTCAAGTTTATCCTTATATCCCTATCATACTAGCAAAAGTAGCTTCATCAAGTATCTCAATGCCCAACTCTTGAGCTTTTGTGTATTTACTACCAGGCTTTTCACCCACAACTAGAAAATCTGTCCGCGTAGTAACACTCGATGTAACCTTGCCACCAGCTTTTTTAATCAATTGCTGGGCCTCACTCCTCGCCATAGTAGAGAGCGTGCCCGTAATTACAAATTGCTTCCCGCTCACTGCTGTAGATTGCCCTTCACTAGACACCTCTTCAGGCAACCGGCTTAGATTTACTCCTCTTTCTGCAAGACTTTTCACCAGAATCTGGTTTTTTTCCACTCCGGACCAATCAGCAATGCTTTTGGCAATGGAGGGCCCAACCCCGTCGATTGCTTCCAGTTCTTCAAGAGAGGATTCTAATATCTCAGTGATGTTTTTGTAATGACTCACCACAAGCTCTGCAACGGTTTTGCCAACGTATCGGATACCAAGCCCAAAGAAAAGGCGACTCAATGGCCTGCGCTTAGATTCTTCAATGCCTTCTAGAAGATTCTTTGCCTTTTTCTCTGCAAAACCTTCTAATCCTACCAACTCTTCAAAAGAAAGGGCATATATATCGGCCAAACTGGAGACTAGCTTTTCATCAACCAATAGCACTGCCAGCTTAGACCCCAAGCCTTCGATATCCATCGCGCCACGGCTTGCATAGTGTTCGACTAATCGAATGAACTGTGCTGGACACTCTGTATTCACGCAGTAATAATCAGCCTCATCGTCCAATCTAACCAATGGAGTATCACAGACTGGGCAATTCTCAGGCATTCGCCACACTTTTTCGTTACCCGTTCTCGCTTCAGGTATTGATCTGACTACCTGGGGGATAACATCCCCAGCACGTTTAATCAAAACAGTATCACCTATCCTTATATCCCGGTCAATCACATAGTCTTCATTGTGCAATGTTGCTTTCGACACGGTTACTCCGCCAATCTGGACCGACTCCAATACCGCTTCCGGCTTGATCGCTCCTGTCCTTCCTACACTAACGGTGATGTTATTTAAAATGGTAGTTGTCTCCCTTGCTGGAAACTTATAGGCGATAGCCCAACGAGGTGCATTTGAAACATTTCCCAACACATTTTGATACTCGATCAAATCGATTTTGACAACTACACCATCGATTTCATAATCCAGCGTATCGCGTATCTCCGCCCATTTACTACAAAACGAGATGGCCTCTTCAATAGTCTCACATCGTTGAGAATTATTTTCAACCACAAAACCCAGTTCTTTTAAATATAGCAGCATTTCGTGCTGAGCCTGGGGAACAGATTCAGCTTCAAGCTGACCAACAGAATAACTATAAAACCTGAGTGGCCTCGTCGCTGTGATTGTCGAATCAAGAAGACGAAGGCTTCCAGCAGCTGCATTTCGAGGATTAGCAAACTGTTTCTTCTCCTGAGAGGCTAGAGAATGATTCAACTTCTCAAATTCACTCTTAGACATATACACTTCTCCCCTCACTTCAAGAAGCACAGGCGCTTCTACACCAATCTTTTTTACTATTGGAACAGCCAGTGGAATACTAGAAACTGTTCTTACCTGTGGGGTAATCTCCTCCCCTTCAATCCCATTTCCCCTGGTGGCTCCTCGCACTAGCTCACCATTTTCGTAAACAAGCGATAGCGCAAGGCCATCAATCTTAAGCTCCACTGTAACTGCCGGCTGAACCTCATCACCAAATAGTTCTTGGAGCCCTTTAATACATCTTAGATACCAGGCCTCTAGCTCTTCTCCGTCAAAAGCATTTCCCAACGACAACATAGGTACAGCATGCTGTACTCGGTCAAATTTATCCAGTGGCTGGCTTCCAACTCGCTGAGTTGGTGAGCTCAACGAGGCTAGGCCTGGATGTGTTGCCTCAATTGCTTGAAGAAATCTATATAGTATATCGTATTCATTATCAGAGATCAGAGGATTATCCAACACATAATATTGATGAGCATGATAGTTTAATAGCTCAACCAATTCTTGTACATGTCCTCTCGAAGACTCCTCAGACAATGCCTCAATGGATAACTCTCTGAGTTCTTTTAACTTCTGCCTGGTTCTGGCAACTTCATTCATAAACGAGATGCAGTATCTTTCTGTCTTTGTATAGACTACTATAGAGAAGAGTAGGTGAAAGCATTTGCGCTATCCCTATTAATTACAACCTTAGCAGTAGAATCTGTGCTCAAAATGGGATACTTGAGGCTTTCAAATAAAATCACCATGTTGTCTAAATTATCCTCTACTGCAACTTGATTATCAAACCAGAAATCCAACGAATCCCCCTCATCAATCCAATAGGGCCTGCGCAAATCATTATCAACTCTGATACGGAAAGGGTCTAGCTTGCCTGTGGCAGCTATTATCGTAACATTTAAACTGTCACCACTTTCAATACGCCCAATAACACGTTGAATCATACTCGTCTTCTGCATAAGCAAAGAGTCAACGACAGGAATTGCCTCTTTGTTACTCGTATCATCAACAACGGAAGTCTCTTGTATAGAAGAGGTGGCTTCCTGGGTAAATGCAGGAGGCATTGAGTCATTTTGGAAAGCGACTAACTTGATCAATAGAAATGCACCAACAACAATACAAAGTGCCAGTACCCCCCACTGAAGAATGCCCTTCTCACCTATAACCTGCAACATTCTTACAGAATTTGTACTTGCTGCCCCAAGGAAAGACTGCACAGAATCTTTAATTCTAGTAAGGCTTGCACTTTTTGAATCCCGAGAAAAACGGGTAGATGGGGGTTTATCAATTCTAGATTCAGGTATCCGTTGCGGTCTTGTTTCTTTTTCAATTGTTTTATGCTCAAACGTATCAGTCTCAACTGATTTCTCAAGCGCAGGAAGCCCCAAATACTCAACAGCCAATCGCCTATCGTATCTGCCTGAAAGCGCATCTTCATAAGACCTGGCAGCCACTGAAGGTGAGATCCCAACAACGTCTGCATAACTTCTAACAAAGGCCTTCAGATACAATACATTAAACAAAGGATGCTCATTTAGTCCATCTTCTTCAAACTGAGCTATTATATGGGGATACACCTTAGTCCGCACTCGTATGTCATCCAGTGTAACACCGTTGGTTTCTCGGATTTCTACTAGATCTGAAAGGAAAGAGCTAAGTGTTTGGGGTAAATGATTTTCGAGCATAGAGTATGAGCTGTTCTCCTGCCTTCTACTTAAGCTATACAGGTGTGAACGAACATGTTCTGTTTCCTATAATAAGGATACATCCAGTACCATTCAATAAATGCTAAGCACAAAAAAAGCTTCCTTATCATCTGACAAGGAAGCTTAATACATTGTTGGTCGGGACGGCGGGATTTGAACCCACGACCCCTTGCACCCCATGCAAGTGCGCTACCGGACTGCGCCACGTCCCGAATGTAGCTCTACTAGAGCTTTTCAACAATCTCTTTTAGAAATGATCGCAATGCTAAAAGTTCCTTTCGGAATCCTGCATCATCAACAGCTTCTTGATCAAGACTTCCTAATGCATTCCGAGCGCCTTCTATCGTGAATTTCCTTTCTTTCAGTAAATATTTCAGCCTTTCTATAAAATCAATATCATCTTTAGTGTATATTCGGCGACCTGCTCGGTTTTTCTGAGGACTCAAACCTTCAAACTCTGTCTCCCAATAGCGCAATACATGTTGTTCCAGTCCTGTTTTTTGACTGACTTCACCTATTGAGTAGTATAATTTTTTGATACCTTCTGATCCCATATATCTAACCCGTAAATACTATAAAAATACGAGCTTTAACTCAATTAGTTCAATGATTGCGGACTACTAGCGAGTCAACACACTCTCCCCACCAATTACTTCTACCAGCCCGCCCTCTACTTTACATGAATAATTAAGTGAACAAATACACTACCAAACAACTAAAATACGACCTACTACTACTTATTATCATCGTCGTCTGGGGGGTAAATTTCCCAATTCTAAAACATGTTTTGGAAGTCATGCACCCTTTCGTCGTAAACATCTTTAGGTTTACGGCTTCCATCCTCGCTATTCTGTTCATATATGCATTCCAAAAAAATTCATTTCTAAATTGGAGGGTTATAAAGTCCCGTTTTTTCTCCTTTCTTCTGCTTGGGCTTCTCGGATACTTTTTGTATCAACTTTTTTTCATTCTCGGCATCAATAACACTACAGCAGGAAATAGCGCAATTATTATGGCCAGCTCTCCTGTATGGACAGCCGTTGTAGCAATCACCTTTTACAAAGAAAAACTCACAAGAGCTGCCTGGATTGGCCTGGTTCTATCAGTAGCAGGAGCAATTTATGTTTCCTTATCCGGGGAGAATAGAATCAGCCTGAACAGAGAATTAATTATTGGCAATACGCTCATCCTTGCAGCATCGATTTGCTGGGGAGCTTATACTGCATTTAGTAAACCAGCTACCCAATTTATTGACGCAAAAGGGATTACATTAATTGGGCTCATCATCTCCTTTCCATTTAATCTATTCCTAGCGATCCCTCATATGGACGATATTATGTGGGGAGAGTTGAATTGGCTTTTCTGGCTAGCCATTGTGTACTCAGGGGCCTTATCAACAGGACTGGCTGTAGTAGCATGGACGTATTCAGTACAAAAAGTCGGTGCGACTCACACCGCGGTATTCGGAAACCTGGTACCCTTTGTTGCTTTAGTAGCCAGTTATTTTATACTTCAGGAGCATATTCAGCCTGATCAGTTATTAGGGGGATCTTTAATAGTAGGTGGCCTTATACTTATGCGCCTAAACCGCTAGCAGTCTCGTTGGAAACCGCAAATCCCCACATGAACTTCTTCACCGTTGCATTAAAAAAATTTCCTTTACTGGTGCCCTTCGCTCTGCTCTTCTGCTTCTTCAGTAGTTCTAGTAAGTTACAAGCGCAGACGCTCGGTCCAATCCCAGAACTTGCCGTAGAATTTGCACCTTATTTTTTCTACGATCTAGATCAAGAAGCATTTTACAGTCACATCCTCTATTCTAAGATTGCATCCTCTTCACAAGTAGCACCTGGTTTAAAAAGTACAGGTATTGTCCAGACAATCTTCATGAGCATTGGAACCAGGACAAACAATTTCGAAGAGTATGATTTCAGATGGCGCCTGGGTTTACTCAACATGGATGTGATACGTCTTCCATTAAGTATGGGAGTCACTTTGTTTGACTATGACAAGTCTAACCGAATGGAGTTGGACCTGAAATGGGTAAACCTACGCTTAGGTCCGTCGGTATACTTCGGAAATCCATCCAACTACTTTACCCTTCGCGATATAGGCAGCGTCTGATTAACTACCTCTAAGTTTGGGGATTTTGCTTATGAAG
>JAHQVL010000351.1 GCA_019634345.1 Rhodothermaceae bacterium | reverse complement strand
TTCACTGCAACGTGGGAGCACCGGATGTATGCTCATAATCGGGCAGAGCAAGCCAATATAGGATGCTATTTCTATGGAACAGAAGGCACCTTTCACATGGGATGGAGAGATGGCTGGACGTTTTATCCGCGCGATAACAAAAAGCCAATCCTCCATGAAGATCCTCAATTAAACGCACCTGATGATCAAAACATACAACAGCTTTGGGCAGACTTTATTTCTTCTATAGAATCCAACTCGGAGCCTGTATGCGACATTGAAATAGGTCACCGTTCCACTAACATGAGTTTGTTAGCCATGTTATCCATGAAGCTTGGCCGTAGCATTGAGTGGGATGGAGATAAGGAGCGAATCCTCAATGACGAGGAAGCAAATACACTTCTATCTCGTCCATACCGTGCTCCATGGGTCTATCCAGCCATTCGGTAAAGATTCTTTTATATTACTGTAAAGTCCTGTTTATTAATAAAATAAACACTTCAAAGTAAACCATAATTCTACATCAGCGTTATACTGATACCCAACCCATATTTAAGAGTTAATCCACCCTATGATGCGCCCAGTATACACCTGTATATTCCTGGCCGTCTTTTTGAGCGGCTGTGTGAACGGCTGTGAATGGCGACCTGGAAGCGTTGCAGTCAACCGAAATATTGTAGATACCCTTGAGAAACAGTATGGGATCTATGAAGACTTGGAACGAAACAGAAATAATCAGAATAATACGTGCTCTGTCCCGTTCGACGATCCAGATCTAAACAATGTCAGTGTAGGCGGCTCAGCAGGTGCAGCTCCCAATCGCCAGCAAGACGCTACAAGATGGAGCGAACAAATATCCAGGCAAGCAGGAACTGGCGGTACATTCACAGATCCTTCGTCTACTGTAACCAGCTCAGGAGCTCCTTCTACTTCAAGTCCAACAAGTCGTTTGTTGGGTGACGACGGAGCCGGCGCAAGCACAGCCGGTAGTGCTTCCGATGGTATATCGGGGAATTTTTTGGGCGGTGGGGGTAACACCACTCCTTTAGGGAACGATGCTTTTGCTTCAGGAAATCAACCAGACAATTTAAACCTGGACAACCCACCGAGGACGTTTGGAAGTGAAGAAAACACGGTGTTTACGCTAACCATAAGAGATATCTTTCCGGTAAACTTCAGCAACATCCAGCTTACCCATCCAACCGCCAGTTCAGCAACTGTACAAACATTTGGATTGGCTCAGTTGACCATGAAGGATGTGCGTACCAACAGGCTTAGTGCTCAACCCTACGACAGTGTTGACGTATCAATCAGGTATTTCCTGGAGCAAGAAGCCAATGGGGTCTGGACATGCAAGCATAGAACAGTAGATATTACTACAAACCCCATTAATAGCAGACGAAACAGGAATATCAGGGGAGGTTTACCCTCTAACAATACCATTATCAGATGGTAATCTCAGATGGTTGCATTTCTTAATCAACCACCTTGAGCACTCCTCTCATCGTCATGGCATGCCCCGGGAAAGTACAAACGAAAGGGTATTCTCCTGGCTCTTGCGGTGCGATGAAGAAGATAGACTCCTTTGTTTCAGGTTCTAATAGTGTCGTGTAAAACAGGACACTGCCTGAATCAGGGACGTAGTTCATTTCCTGCCCTCGTATGCCAAGGCCCATTGCAGATTCAGCAACATCATCTATTTCGCCTGGGACGGTAATTACCAGATTGTGTAGCATATCGTCGTTGTTATTAAACGTAAACTGCACCTTGCTGCCTGTTTTCACCTCAAAGAACTCTTCGTCAAACCGTAGCCCAGGTACTGTTCCAATCGCTAATTCATGATCTGCTTGTCCATTCCAGGACTCCGGCATACTGGTTACATTTTTCGCTTGCGATGAATTTTGACCAGAAGCATTGCTGCCTTGTGGCTCATCACTAGAACCGGTTGAATTGCTCGCACTACCCGGAATATTGTTCAACGTGTAGAAGGCAAAATCATGGAGCAATGAAATACCCGATGAGGACTGGAGCTCTCTAAGTTTAATCTCATGGATATACCCTTCACGCAATCCATCTACGGTTAATCGTACTGAAAGGCCATCCTCAGACACATCCGCCCCGGTTATATCCAAAGATTCAATGTCAATGGCTGGGCTGCCGTAAGTATTGTGGTATTTGTAGGTGAAGCTTGATATGTCATACAAGGATTGATCAACTGCCTGGCTTGCATCCACGGGCAAGGTAAAGACGATCGTAAAGCCATCAGACTCAGCATGGATTTCCTTCATTTCAAAAGGTACTTTCCCTGTCCAAACCAGTCTCTCTAAAGCATAAGGACTTTTACCCGTCGCATCCCACCCTCTACTCGTTTGTCCTACAAACAATGAATTATCCGTTCCCCACGCAGTTCTCAATATACCCGAAGCAAATCCTTCATAGAATGGGAAGTTAGCTCCTTGATAAGCGTCATTCACTTTCTCCAGGTAAACCCGCATTAATTTACTGTGTCCTTGATCTCCTACAAAGAGCTGTCCGTGAAACGGCCCAAAGTCTCCCTCCCTATTGTCCTCGATGATTGCTGAAGTCGAGATTCCCATGATCGTATGCGGAAACCAAACTGTGGGAAGTTTGAGCTCCTCTACTTCCTCTGCAGCAGCGAACATGGGTTCACCAGTATTCGGAATATCATCATACGCCAACTTTAAAGGGGATTGTTCGTCTTCAGTCCACCTAAGTCCACCCGGGTGCCCAAGAAAATCACCTGCCTCGATATGCGTAATCCAACCAGACCCAATCCAATCACCCTGATTCTCCCCATAAAAAATATCGCCATTTGAGGTAATACCAATCCCCGCAGGTGATCGGAAGCCAACAGCCATCGGGGTCATTTCTCCTTCGGGGCTGATTTCAAGAGCCCATCCTCGCCATTTGGCAGGGCTCGCGCCATACCCAACCCAGGCTAGATTTAAAGAGACAAACAGATTTCCATTTGGTAATTCAAGGGGACCATACGAATATTCATGGTAGTTTCCAGTAAGCGGCCAGGCATATACGGACTCATACACATCAGCGACCTCATCCCCATCATTATCCATCATCTTTGTCAATTCACCTCGCTGTGTTGCGTAGATGGCGTCATCTTTGGCCAGCAACCCAAGAGGTTCATGCAGTCCGTGTGCAAAGCGATGGTAAACTGGCTCTGGAGATGCCCCATACGCATCATCAACAAGCCAGATTTCCCCCCTTCTGGTTGAAACCGCAGGGCGACCATCCGGCAATATATCGAGTCCACCGACTTCCAATACGACATCTTCTGGAATGGGCAATGTGATTAACTGGTAATAATAGCCTTCTTCATCGGGGGTATGATCCAATGAATCCCCGTACTCTGAAGTCGGCGTGCAGCCATTCAAAAGAAATACGATGGGTAAAATAAATCCAAGAACTTTCATAGGAGGTAAAGAAAAAGTGATCTCTTACAAAGACAATGACTACCAGATTAATGTGTATTCAAGACTGGCCTTCCCAGAATCCAGGGAAACTGGGATGACTAACTGATCTCTATCATTCATTTCACGAATCCGAATACCCAGTTCCTCATCAATTTCTACATACATAGTCTGCCCATCAATAAGATACATCCCGGAGCCCTGTTCTTCGATGGATTCGCTTTCGGCCACCAGCACCCACGCATTATTCGCCTGCCCTTCAAGGTCAATTTTCCTTATTAACCGGTTGCTAGATCTGTCTGGAGAAATATGATCGGATATCATCAAAGCGCCTGCCTTGTATTCAAATGTGGGTTCTCCCATTTTATTCAATTTGTACCCTACAAACTTAAAATTCTCCAATGAATCCGGCCAGGCAGCCTCTCCTGAGTCAAGCATACCGATAGCTGGTAAGCCCGACCGTTCAATAACACTTCCTAAAGGCAGCGCACTCTGCATATTTCCTCTCTGATACCACATCGTTGAAGCATCTACAAAAGGCCCTTTCCAAACATGCAGTAAGGCACCCCGGGACATATCATAGCTATAATTGATTCCCGCAGGATATCCGACAGAAATAGCGTGGGTTCTTTTTTCGCCTTGATGAGGAACGAAATTTCGCTGCAACCAGGGTTGCTGATTGGGTGATACCTCGAATGCAGAAAAAGCATCATATGCGATAGAACCAGACTCAGTCAGTTCCGCCCGCATTAGCCCTGGCCCGCTACCAAAAAAACCAAGCGTAGTAGGCGCTCCATGCCAACGCCCTTTTGCATAAACTAATTTGAATGAATGGGCCCCTTTGCTTAGATCTATTGAAGCGGCATTTCTCGGAAACTCACGCAGCCCGTTCACTCGTTCGCTCTGATCCGTCAGCACCTCACTCCCATCGATCTCCAACCGAACTCTAGATGTATGTGCGACTTCGAAAATGTAGGTGCCAGTAACCGGAGCGTTCAGTGTACCACTGTATTCCATCACGAATTGCCTTTCTGACTGGGCATCTTTAGAAGATATATAGGGCACTTCGTTTTCGTGAACGACTGACAGCGTGGACAAATCAGGCATCTGGTGATTGAATTCACCTTCGTAGTATTTGAGAGAAAGATCAGAAAGTGAAATAGACGTTGGCCGGTACATTCGGTATTTCATATTGCGAAAAGCCACCGGGCCATGGTCTCCCTGAATCATGAAAGGAGCCTGTGGCACTTCATCTTCATGGGCTGCTGCACGAGTTGGGCCAGTCACTTCTACATTTTCGTGAATCACGACCCCATTTAGCATTACCCGCTCAAAACGCGCATTTTCGATTTTATTCCCATTCTCATCAAAACGAGGTGCCCGAAATAATATATTGAGATGCTGCCAAAGGCCAGGAGCTCTTGCCACATTAAACCTGGGAGGATGTCCTTCATACCCCCTCTGCCCTTCTGGGCGGCTTTCATCCCAGCGCTGATAAATGCCTCCTATATCACTTTGTTTTGGCTCAGTGACTCCCCAACTATCAAGGAGTTGGACTTCATACCGGCTTTGCAAATAAACCCCGGAATTAGACCCTCTGGGCATTAATACTTCGAGGTCGAGCTCAATATCCGAGTGATCCAAAGCAGAAAAGAGGTGCCCTCTAGCGTCTTCCGTTTGGAGATTTGCAAGAACACCCTCGCCTGGCTGTGTATCAAATGCATGAACTGAATCATAGTCAGCAAATGCTGAAGCTACAATTTGCCAGTTGGAGGTCGTTGGTTCAAAAGCAGAGAGATTATCAAGAGCCATTGGCTCGAAGGGCGTTTGCCCCGATGCAACGATGGGGCTGCAACACATGATTGCAGCCAAGAGGTAGATAAGACGCATGCGCCGAGATGGTAGGTATTAAACGTTCTGTGGGGCTTCAACCTACTAGCGAGCCAGGACAGAAGCAAGACCAATAAACGGCCTTATCCTTGTTTTCTTATATAGGCATCTGTTCCATCAATCCAATCTTGACGAGGTGGATTAAATATATCGAGGCTCACAGAGTCCTCAAGGGCCTCAGCGCTGTGCGGGACGTTCGACGGCAGAAAAAGCACTTCTCCAGCATAAACATCAACGGTTTTCAAATCACCATGGCCGTAATAAAACCGAATGGCTCCTTCGAGCACATAAGATGCCTGCTCGTTTTCATGATGATGCAAAGCCACCACACTGTCCTTTTGCAGATAAATACGAGAAAGCATGATACGCTCCCCATATACCATTTGTCTATCAAGGAGTGGAGTTAATGATTCTCGTTCGACTTCATCCCACTTATGTAATTTAACCTCAGGCATCCTGGCCTCCGCTTGATTGATTAAGGAATCAGTAAGTTATAGCATTAGCCAGTATATCAATCAGGGTACTTCGTTGCAATAATTCAGCATTACCGTTTCTCCTCAACGAAATATGTTATACCCCGGGTCGTATTTTTTATGGATCCCAATCTTGGTGAACCGGGTGCGTACCCTGATTACTCTAGCATTAACTTTCATTTTTCTACTTATTGGCACCCTTTTACCAGGAGCCAATACACTTCATACGGTGACGGCCCAGCCACTATTGTTTATCCCTTCGGATTCAGTAATGGCAACCTCTGTGGACTCCCTTCGAATAGGAATCGAAGAACTAACAAAGGAACGTGAAGAGCTAATTGAAGAGTTGAGGCTTCTCAGTTCTCAAGTAAGAACAGTTGAACGATCGTTTAATAGGCAGTTTTCTGATCTTCAACTTCGCCACGAGACGCTGAATCGCAACCTGGACATCCAATTTGACACCCTACGGGCCCAGATTCCTGATGAAGAACCGCTGCGAACTGCAACGTTCTATATCCGATATCTGAACCAGAGGCAAGATAGCCTTATTGCCTATGTGGAGAGACTGGAAAGCGAGCTAGACAATATTCCAGATAAGCATTATTGGGGGGTTCGAAATGATTTCAAGGAATTCGACCATCTGTTATTATTTACCTTTCTAGGGGCTATCATGTCCTTAGGATTGGTCTTATTACTACGAGGGGATAACAAAAGAGAACAAACAGACTCAACAGATCAACTTACTGCCTATTTAGCACAAGAAGATCATGTTGATCGTCTAAGCATGTCCATCACTCTACTAGTTGGCAGCATTCTTGTACTACTTTTTATCATATTCATTTTATAGCCCCCACCCTCAATCCATCCTATTTTCTCGCGAACTGCTAATATATGTCTACATTCACTAAGGCTATATCGCGGGCCTCACTCTCCATCGCCATTGGGGCACTTTCTTCAGGCCTAGCCGTTGCTGCCGCAGAAAAATTATTTATTTCTAAGCTATCAGCAGGACTGTTAGCCATCGGGCTCTTCTTTATAGGTTCGATGCTTGGTACGATGCTACATCACTGGATACAGGAAAGAAAGGTGAAAACACAATCCGACCAGGAATTGATTGTTGCGCTTGAACACCTGATGGACCGAATTCCCGATGTGGCCACGGACAAGATGAACAGTGAGATTGATGAGCTTACTCGCTCGATTGCCCGGTTAAAAAGCCAAATGGCAACCCGGGGCATAAATTATACGCCTCAGGAGAAGCCCTTCGTCATCCCAACTTCTTCCACTACTGAAAAATCAGAGGCCCTCAGAATGTGTCTTAATGCAAAAAAGCTGCTCGATTTTGCCATATCAATGGGTGACTCGGAGGAAAATATAGTGACGCTTACCGAAGAAGTAGATCACTGGCTTCATATACTGAATCAGAGAGGCGGGAATGTACAAGGGCAGGCATAACCCCATATAAATTACAAAAAGGGCGTTTATCTTTTGATAAACGCCCTTTTTAGTCTTAGCTAAAGTCCACTACGGGATTGTATTCTTACTGAATACGACGGATGCGAACTTTTCCTACTGGATCGTTCCAACCATGAACGCTAGATACGAGGTCGTCACCACCTTGTACGTTAGAATGGAGCGTGATAACACCATTTTCAGCCAAAGCAGGGTTACTCATACCTGTACCAGCATCGTCAGAAGAAATACCTACCAAGCCCTGGCAAGGAGGTACGATGTCAGCAAAATCTTCAGTGTTGATTTCTGTACCTGCATCGTAAGCACGTAGGCCAAATCCAGCTTCTTCACCGACATACTTGGGAAGCTTAACTGAGTCTAGTCCAGTAAATCCATCATTCGTACAGATGAGCATACTTGCGAAAGAGAGGTACTCATTTCCAGCAGGTGCAGTGATCGTAAACTTAACAGTCTGACCAGGCACAACAGGAGGAGGAGTTCCGGCTACAGCAACAACCAAATCACCAATATTTGGGTTATTTGATAGTGCATTTACGAGAGGATCAAGGTTACCATTTTCAGCAATCTCTTTGATACCAAAGCTAGCTGCAGAACCTACTGAGTATAAATCTGCATAAGCGTTATGGGTAACAGTCAGCGGAGGTGTAAACGGCTGTCCACTTGTTATATTTCTAACTGCTACTTCATAAACAGCAACGTCTCCGTATGTAGAACTTTGTGCTTCCAGAGCTGAGTCAGAGTCAGCGTCTGTTAGGGCATCAGAGCAACCTACAAGAAACATCGCGAGGAGGAGAGGTAAAGCGAAATGTTTTTTCACGTTCTTATTAAGGTACTTTTAGTGATTGTTTTAATGAACGTGAGTAATTACGGGTATACAATATTGGAAGTAATCACATAAGTATAACAAGCCTCTCAACTTTATCTAACTCAGTTCTCCGGATCAATCTCAATAACAACATTCCAGGATCCGTTCAGGCATTCATCGTAAAATATATACTCTTCGGTAGGTGTAGCCAGAGTATCTATGTACACAGCCGTATCTCGTGCTGAGATAAATGCAATACCACTATTTGTTGGGAGAGGAAGCTCAGAATCAAAATCTGCACATGAGAATGCCAGGCTAGAAAGGCATAGTAAGACGAGAATACGCATCATAGGGCCGAAGAAAAAAAGATGTACCTATAACCTTGTTTAACGCCCCCCTTATTCATTCGTTACAGGTGGATTTATTATTGCCCTATAAAAAAGGGGCGAACTGCACTGCAATTCGCCCCTTATATAATAAAGTCTGGGAGTTCTATTTGAGCAACGTCATCCGCCCTGTGCTGATCTCTGTTTTAGCTCCCAATTGTGCTCTTACGTTGTAGATATACATGCCTGATGCTAACTCGCTTGCATCAATGTGCACTTTTCTATTTGCTCCAGCACTCATCTCTTGAGCAGGTACACTCAATACGCGGCGCCCTAGCATGTCATATACATCCACCTGTATTATACCTGCTTCCGGTAAGTCAAAGACCACCTGGGTAGAAGGATTAAATGGATTTGGATAATTACCCTGTAATGCAAACTGCGTTGGAAGACTATACTCTTCTACTTCATCTGTGCTTGAAATTTTCAACGCTGTTACATCGGGATTTGTAATCTCAATGATTTCACCCTCACCAACAGAGTGGGAGCGAACTGTTGCACCACGCACAATTTCCTCGATTACTAATTCTGAAGATCCAGCCTGCGGTGAACGAACAAGATTTACACTCAGCGGGAAGGCATCAGATTGCAATAGGACGATACCTTCATTGCCTTCATTCAGACGAGCACCTTTTGAGAACCTGACATCAAAACGTCCCTTAGGGGCCTTTGGCGGCATCAAGAATTTAGCAAATGAATCGCTGTCATTTAGTTCTGCGCCAAATAGTAGCGTTTGACTTCCTTCTGCTGCGTCTTTGATTTCCAGTTTGCCAAAGTGGCTCATTGGATCACTCTCTTCGTTTATAGCACCTGCCTTATTTGCCCCATTACAATCCATCGTAATCGAGCCAGCGCCACTTGTCTGAATCCAGTAACCGAATCCAGGTAATAGTCCTGAAGCCAGCTCATACCCACCTTCATACAAGTAAAGCGTGCCATCGATGATGATATTTGAAGGATCAGATATCGCATCCGTAGGAATGAAGCATCCAGGTCCAGCAATCATATTCCAGCCTTCGGCCAGATTCAAGGTTAAAGATTCTACGGTATCATCGCTGAAGGACTGATTCCCTTCGGCTGATGTATTTATCCAATATCCTTTACCTGTCTCAACATCTGTAACTTGTTGGTAGGCTCCATTTGCATATTCAAAAGGAGCACCTGTTAATGTTACATCAGTAAATACAGAGGTGTAATTGCTGCTGGAAGGAGTAGACGGAATACCTACCATGTTCCATCCCGAATCCAAGTTTCGTGATAGGCTACCCAGTTCCACAATCTCAATACCCATGATGATTGGGTCATTCGCGTTATTTATAAAATCAATATCGACATTACCATCGCTCACAATCACCGTGGTGGTGTGGCTGCCTGCTTGGGTAGCCGTCCCGGTGATCAGGCCGGTGGCAGCGTTGATGCTGACCCCGAACGGTAGGTCCGTGGCGCTGAAGGTCAGCGGCTGACCCTCCGCATCGGAAGCGCTGACCAGCAGGCTGATGGCGTCTCCAACCGTGTTGTTCTGGCCAGCAAT
>JAHQVL010000350.1 GCA_019634345.1 Rhodothermaceae bacterium | reverse complement strand
CGGCTCAACGGAGGGGGCAACGATGTCAGAAGCTCCAGTTTGTCCGACTGGCAGAATATCTCCCAGACCGACTACAGCTCATGGGTGATGGACCTGAGCCAACCCCATGTCAACGACACCACTGACCATTTTGATGGCTGGAAGCTTGCACAAAATTCTCAAGTAATTGGCCGAGCCGTACCTATGCCTTCCGATATCAATCCTGTTGCAGTAGATTTCTTTGGTGAAAAACGAGATTCAAGCAGTCCTACACCTGGTGCTCATCAGTATATAGATTCAAGTATAGATGACCCCAATGCGGGAATTCCAGGCGATGCTTCCGGCAACGGCACAATCACTGCGTTTGATGCATCTCTAATTCTCCAGCATGCCAGTGGGCTCGTTGACTTAAGTTCAAACATGGATGCGGATAGCTCTGGGGATGGATCCGTATCTGCGTTTGATGCATCCTTGATTTTGCAATACTTAACAGGCTTTATTTCTTGTCTTCCGGCAGATGCCAATTGTGGGGCGAACAAGAAGTTATAAGTATCAAGTAAAATATCGCTAACTCATGAAAATCTTACTTTCAGCATATGCCTGTGAACCAAACAGAGGGTCAGAGGAAGGATTTGGTTGGAATTGGTCTACACACCTTGCGAAAGAAGGTCATGAGGTATGGGTCATCACCCGTCCACACACCAAGGAAATTATTGAGAAGGAGCTAGCATCTAACCCAATACCAAATATCAACTTTATCTATGTTGATATACCCAAGAAATTTAAGCGATTCATAAAAGGCCAGATAGGTGTATATGCCCACTATTTTATATGGCAAAGAACTATAGTTGAGCACGCCAAAACCTTTCTCAAAACCAACTCTATAGACTTGATCCACCACGTAACCTGGGGAAGCCTAATAGGTGGATCAAGATTGTGGACTCTAGGAATACCATTTATCTTTGGCCCCGTTGGCGGAGGTCAGGTTGCTCCTAGTGCATTCAAAGAGTATTTTTATTCGACTTGGCGGCAGGAGTCTATACGAACCTATATAACAGAGCGTATTCTTCCTAAGCATCCACTGACCCAGAAGATGCTACGCCATACGGCTTTGCTTCTTGCTACGAATAGCGACACGCTGAATATTGCACGGAGAATGGGTGCACCTCGTGCAGAATTATTTCTTGATACGGGCCTACCTGCGAGCTATTACAGTAATAAATCAAAAATCGCGTATAACGATGGCAAGATGAATATTCTATGGGTAGGCAGGTCACTGGAGCGCAAAGCATTACGCCTGTCCTTAGAAGCTGTATCCAGGCTTAAATTCCCTTTCCGGATGACGATACTTGGGGACGGCCCTCAGGATAACCTGATCAATAACTGGATAACTGAGTTAGATCTTACAGAAAAGGTAGAATGGAAAGGAAGAGTCCCATGGCATGAAGTCCAGAAGGCTCTTGAAGACCATGAAATCTTCCTATTTACCAGTTTACGAGATTCGTTTGGGTCCCAATTGCTAGAAGCAATGAGCAATGGCTTAGCTATTGTAACGTTGGACCACCAGGGCGCTCATGACTTTGTGCCAGCAAGCGCCGGGTTAAGAGTGCCTGTAACAACACCAACACAAACAGCAGCTGCACTTGCAGAGGCCTTGAGCCAATTTAAAGGCAATACAGAACTTCTTAAATCAATGAGTTCTTCTGCCTTAGCTTTTGCTCAAGAAAATGAATGGAGTATCAAAGCTTCGCAAATGACTAAATTGTACGAAACCGTTGTAAAGTCTCCAGACAAACAGATTGCATTTTGATTTAACAATCTGTTTAAATGGGGCTTATTTGAGTTTTCTGCACCTATTTGTGATTGATACGATCATTCTTAAAAATGATTTAAAGCATCCCTTTCTTTCCTGTGCAATTTGGTCTTCTATGGTAGACACTGAGCGAAACTATCGTGACATACTTAACATGCACGTTGATGTCACTTCGTACCCTGATGCAACTGAAAAGGTAGCTAAATGGGCCGACGAAGGACTTCCTAAATATGTTTGTGCTGCCAATGTCCATATGGTTATGGAAAGCCATGACGACCCTGACTTTAATGAAGTCGTCAACAAAGCAGATTTGGTTACTCCAGATGGAGTACCTTTGGTATGGGCTTTAAAACTGCTGGGTGTCCAAGAAGCTTCACGCGTGTACGGTCCGGACTTAACCCTGCATGTCTGCAAAATGGCAGCAGAGAAAGCTATTCCTATTGGCCTCTATGGAGGTACGATTTCAAGCCTGGAAGCTTTCGACGAGTTTCTGAACAGAAACTATTCAGGCATTCAAATCGCATGCAAAATAGCCCCTCCTTTTCGTCCTCTTACTCCAGAAGAGGACGTTCAATATGTAAATGAAATAAACGCTTCAGGAACGCGCATCTTATTTGTTGGAATTGGATGTCCAAAACAGGAAAAGTGGATGGCAGACCATAAAGACAAATTAAATGCGGTGATGCTTGGTGTTGGAGCCGCATTTGATTTCCATACAGGGCGTGTCCGCCAGGCCCCTTCCTGGATGCAACAAAATGGCCTCGAATGGTTATTTAGATTTTTTATGGAGCCGAAGCGGTTATGGAAACGATATGCTAAACACAACCCTCGATTTGTAGTCCTTTTCTTAAAACAGATATTATTCTCGAAAGAACGCGGTTGACGATTTATTCGTGCCGAAAACATCTAAAAACAAATAAACAGTAATGGGAACTCTTACATTAATTGAACCACATGGCGGCACACTTTGTGATCTTCTACTTCAAGGTGAAGAATTACAAAGAGTTCAGCAGGAAGCAATTAACCTTCCTTCTCTAACTCTAACTCCTCGTCAACTTTGTGATATTGAATTACTCCTCTCCGGCGGCTTCTCTCCACTTTGTGGGTTCTTGTCAAAGCAAGATTACGACAGTGTACTGGAAAATATGCGGCTTTCTGATGGGACGATTTGGCCAATGCCCATCACTCTAGATGTAAACGAAGAAACTGCATCTGATTTAAAAGAAGGTGACAAAGTAGCCTTAAGAGACCAAACTGGACTTCTACTTGCGGTTATGACGTTGTCTGATGTTTGGCAACCAAACAAAGAGCTAGAAGCAGAGAAGGCATTTGGCACCACTGATAAAGCACATCCAGCAGTTGCATACCTTTTTGATCAGGCTGGCGACTACTACCTTGGTGGTACACTTGAAGGTATAGCGCTACCAATTCACTACGACTTCCTCGAGCTCCGCAAAACACCTAAGCAACTTCGGGAAGAGCTTGAGCAACTTAGTGCGGACAAAGTAGTGGCTTTCCAGACTCGAAACCCTATGCACCGTGCTCATAAAGAATTAACTGATAGAGCAGCCGAGGAAGTAGATGGCCACCTCCTGATCCATCCAGTTGTAGGGATGACAAAACCAGGTGACATTGATTACTTCACCCGCGTTCGTTGTTACAAAGAGCTCCTCAAAAACTACCCTGAAGGAAGAGCAAAATTAAGCCTCCTCCCTCTCGCAATGCGAATGGCTGGTCCAAGAGAAGCACTCTGGCACTGCATCATCCGAAAAAATCATGGCTGTACACACTTTATTGTTGGCCGTGATCATGCTGGCCCTGGTAAAGGCAGCGACGGAGAACCAATCTACGGTCCATACGATGCACAAGAGCTCGTAATTCAGCATCAAGAGGAAGTTGGAATTCAAATGGTTCCATTCAAATTGATGGTGTTTGCTCCTGCTGAAGAAGTATACAAGCCGATTGATGAAGTCAAGGAAGGAGAAGAAACACTCAGTATTTCTGGCACAGAGCTTCGAAGACGCCTTAGCGAAGGAGAAGATATCCCTGCATGGTTCTCCTATCCGGATGTTGTTGCAGAACTTCGCAAAACACATCCGCCCAAGAACCAGCAAGGCTTTACCATATTCTTTACTGGCTTGTCAGGATCTGGCAAATCCACTGTTGCCAACGCCTTAATGACCAAGCTTCTTGAAGTGACAGGACGCCCTGTAACGCTGCTTGACGGAGACGTTGTTCGAACGCACCTTAGCAAAGGTCTTGGGTTTTCTCAAGAAGACCGTTCGACTAATGTGCAGCGGATTGGCTTTGTAGCAAGCGAGATCACAAAGCATAGAGGTATTGCAATCTGTGCTCCAATCGCACCATACGAAGCAGACCGCAACGCAAACGAAGACCTCATCAAGAGCTATGGTGGTTACATCGAAGTCTATATCGATGTCTCTGTCGAAGTGTGTGAGGAACGTGATACTAAGGGACTCTATGCCAAAGCAAGAGCTGGCATAATTAAAGGCTTCACAGGAATTGACGATCCTTATGAAATACCTAAGAATCCTGCTGTTTCTTGCCAAACCGACAAGGAAACAATTGAGGAGAGTGCTACCAAAGTCCTTAACAAGATCTTTGAACTGGGTTATTTGGAAAAGTAATATCTCTGCATAGACTTATTTTTAACTCCAGTTTACCGGTAGCAACAAATCTGCAAAGCAGCAGTTATCGGTAGTGAATATACCATCTGCCCCTCTCATAGAGGGGCAGTTCATATTTTTTGAAAATAGCTATTCGGTTTATAAATGAACATTTCGATTATTGGAACTGGCTATGTGGGTCTTGTTTCAGGCACCTGCTTCGCTGAAATGGGAAATGATGTTCTATGTGTTGATATAGACGAGGATAAAGTTCAAAAACTCTCCAGCGGTACAATTACGATTTTTGAACCAGGCCTCGAGGTATTCTTTGAAAGAAACTTGCGTAAGGGTAGGCTTAACTTCACAACTGAACTGCTTGCTGCAGTCAGGCATGCCGAAGTAATATTTCTAGCCCTCCCCACTCCTCCTGCGGAGGATGGATCTGCAGACTTATCGTACGTAAAGGGTGTTGCTACCAATATTGCTAAATTACTCAGAGCAGATCCTTCACTTGGTTACAAAGTCATCGTAAATAAGAGCACAGTACCCGTTGGTACTGCAAACGCAGTTCGCAACATCATGACGCAACAGGACCTGAAATCTGGCCTGCATTTCGACGTCGTTTCAAATCCTGAATTTTTGAGAGAAGGTGTTGCCGTAGACGACTTCATGAAGCCTGAGCGCGTGGTAATTGGTTCATCTAGCAAACGTGCTTCTTCAATCATGCATTCTCTGTATGAGCCATTCGTGCGTCAAGGTAACCCGATTGTGGACATGGACGAGCGTTCTGCAGAAATGACTAAATATGCAGCAAACTCATTCCTTGCTACAAAAATCACGTTCATGAATGAGATTGCCAATCTGTGTGAAAAGGTAGATGCAGATGTCGACAAAATCCGCGTGGGCATAGGGCTAGACAGTAGAATTGGAAAGCAGTTCTTATATCCAGGGATTGGATTTGGTGGAAGCTGCTTCCCTAAAGATGTTAACGCGCTTAAACGTACAGCTGATGAGAATGATTATGAGTTCAAAATCTTGAATTCTGTCCTTGAGGTGAATGGGGCACAGCGTAGGCTCCTGGTCGACAAAATGCTCAAACACTTTGGCGGGTCTTTCCAAAACAAAAATATTGCAGTTTGGGGATTATCCTTTAAACCTAATACAGATGATGTGCGAGAAGCACCTGCTCATATCATTATTAAAGAGTTACTAGAGCACGGTGCACGTGTATCTGCATTTGACCCTGAAGCCAAGGAAACAACACAAGCTGTTCTTGGAGATTCAATTGAGTATACAGACGACAGATACGAACCGCTTGAAGAGGCAGATGCCCTTATCATCTGTACAGAATGGCACGAGTTTAGACGTCCTGATTTTGACAAGATGCGAAACCTGATGGCTAAACCATTAATTTTCGACGGAAGAAATCTGTTTAAGCCTAAGGATATGGCTGAACGAGGCTTTGAATATTATTCTATCGGCCGGCCTCATTTCCAGGCAATACCCTCCGCTAATACTGCCTTTGAGAACGAACAAAATATTAATCACAACTAATCTCATGAAACGCACATTAGTTACAGGCGGAGCTGGCTTCCTCGGTTCACATCTTTGTGACCGCTTCATTCAAGAAGGTCATGAAGTCATCTGCGTAGACAATTTTATTACAGGCAGGCCGGACAATATTGCCCATTTGATTGGCAATCCTAACTTCTCGTTCATAGAACTGGATGTTACAAACTACATTTATGTAGAAGGACCGCTAGATTATATCCTTCATTTTGCAAGTCCAGCATCTCCTATTGATTACCTCAAATATCCAATCCAAACACTAAAGGTTGGCGCACTAGGTACCCATAAGGCGCTTGGATTAGCCAAAGCAAAAAAAGCGCGCTTTCTACTTGCTTCTACAAGTGAAGTATATGGCGACCCTCTAGTACACCCCCAAAAAGAAGAATACTGGGGCAATGTCAATCCGATTGGGATGCGAGGCGTTTACGACGAAGCCAAGAGATTTGCCGAGGCGATGACAATGGCATATAATCGATATCATAAGGTCGAAACCCGCTTATTAAGGATATTCAATACGTATGGCCCCCGGATGAGGCTTGATGATGGACGTGCCCTACCCACCTTTATGAAGCAAGCATTGCAGGGGGATCCGATCACGGTATTTGGAGACGGTAGTCAAACGCGTTCGTTTTGCTATGTAGATGATCTGGTTGAAGGTATCTATAGACTTTTGATGAGTGACGAAACTGATCCAGTGAACATTGGCAACCCTGATGAAATCTCCATCCTTGACTTCGCCCAGGAAGTAATTGAGTTGACGAACAGCTCGAGTGAAATAATCTTCAAGGATCTTCCAGCTGATGACCCCAAGATTCGCCAGCCGGACATCAGCAAGGCAAAAGAAATCCTTAGCTGGAAGCCCGTGGTTGACCGCAGAGAAGGGTTAAGAAGAACATTGGAATACTTTAGAAAAGAAGAACCTGCTGTAGTTTAATTAAAGATTATACCCAGGTTTACCCTTTATAGTACTGGTTGAGTATGCAAATCACCTCAGCCTAACCCTATACTATTTTCAGCGAGGAACAACACAAAACGGTATCTTTGTGCTGTTCCTCGTTTGAATATAAACTACAACTATTTGCATTGAGCCGTTTATTGGAGTACTCTAGATGCGCTCAAAGATTAATAGAATAAGCTTTACCCTACTTATTTTATTATAATAGTGCTCAGTGCGCATCTACCCATTTATTCTATTATATCCCTTCAATCATTGACCCCCGCTCTAATAAATAATACAAATGGAACTTGTTGAGGTCCTTTCCGAGCGTTCTTTTTTCGATCGACTTCCGCGAAAAAGTGAGTGGCTGGTTTCCTATTTAAAGCATCGATTACAAAATATTATTGTTCTAGCCGCCGGGGACATGATAGGCATCGTTCTATCTTTCGTAATTGCAGGTGGTATTCGTTTGATTTGGCAAGGAGCGCTCCTTATCCCTGAATGGTCATGGTATCTGGTGCCTGCATGGTGGGTTGGAGCTTCTATCACCCGGTTGCTACCAAGCTGGGGGCTTGGGCCTGTTGAAGAGCTTCGCAGAACCTGCTTGCTTTTAGTAACCATTTTTGCAGGGGCCGCTGTTGTACTATTTATAAGCAAGCAGTCAGAATCAGTCAGCCGTATCACGTTGACGCTTGCATTCATGGTCAG
Organism: Rhodothermaceae bacterium; assembly: GCA_019634345.1. Classification (GTDB taxonomy): domain Bacteria; phylum Bacteroidota; class Rhodothermia; order Rhodothermales; family JAHQVL01; genus JAHQVL01. Next base: position 12,523 of record JAHQVL010000350.1, on the reverse strand, counting down.
CCTGGTTACAGTTCCTCTTACCAGATGGTTGGTTAAAAGAGCTCTAATTTCTCTAGGCTTGTGGGGCCTTCCGACGGTTATTTATGGTGGAGGAGAATTTGCAGAACGAGTTGTGCATTTCCTACAGGAAGAGAAAACACTCGGTTATAACCCTATCGGAATCTTTGACGACAACCCGAGCTCATGGAAAACCGAGTTATTGAATGTCCCTATCGAAGGAGGCACAAACCTGGTTACCCCTGAAGCATCCGTTGCAATTCTAGCTATGCCTAGTATGAGCAACACCCGGGCATCAGAACTTCTTGAAGGCCCATTATCCTACTATCGAACAGTTTTAATCTTACCAGAAATATTCGACACCCCGTCACTATGGGTAAAACCTCGTGACCTAAACGGCATCCTTGGATTAGAAATAACTTCGAATTTAATCAATCCGTTTGCCAGGTTTGCAAAGTTCACCTTTGATATCCTTGTTGTCCTTCTTGCCAGTCCATTCTGGGTACCCTTATGTATGATCATCGGCCTACTGATTAAACTTGAAGACAAAGGCAATCCTTTCTTTTTACAGGAAAGAGTGGGCAGAGGCGGGCAGAAGTTTAAAACATTCAAGTTTCGAACAATGGTGCCCAATGCAGAGGAGGTGCTGAAAAAGAAACTGGCTGAAGATGATGAATTGCGCCACGAATGGGAAACCTTCTATAAACTGAGAAAGGATCCACGAATCACACGAATTGGACGTGTCTTGCGCCGTTTAAGCCTGGACGAGCTACCTCAATTGATCAATGTCCTCCGTGGCGAGATGTCTCTTGTTGGACCAAGACCTCTTCCTCAATATCACAGCAACGAACTGCCTCATAGAGTTCGTGAGCTTCGTGTTCGGGTGCGACCTGGGATTACTGGGCTTTGGCAAGTATCAGGTAGGAGCGACTCGGGCAATGAAGGCATGGAGCAGTGGGATCCATATTACGTGCGCAATTGGTCTCTATGGCTAGATGCAGTTATCCTTATCAGGACGATTACTGCTGTAGTTAAAGGATCAGGAGCTTATTAACAGCTCGTCTGATCCTGCCCTTGTGGGTAACACTATTTAATGACCAGCCGAATGGCCAGCACGCCTATACCTGCCTGCATTGCGCCTAATGAGATTGCGGCGTATCTATCGTACTCTTCAAAACCGCTCCTAAGTGCAGGATCTCCGCTTACTCGGTATTGATTAAAACGCCTATTGGCTTTAGTCTTATAGTTTATCGCTAAGATCCCTCCTACTAGAGCAACTCCTGCTGCAGTATAATCCAACCATCGCTTTGATGATTTCTCAGGCGTCCAGTATTTTTCGCTAATTACCCCCTCATTGACTTGCTCGTTCAGCTCAACTAAATGCTGATTCCATATATCTTCTCCAGGGGTTAGTCTAATGCTCTCGTAACCGTCCTGGGCAAGCAGCAGCATACCTTTTAGCGGTTCTTCGGAAGTGTACAGCAATGGCGTTGTACCCAACAGCTTACGCTCCTCAGGTTGCTCGAGAAAGATACTCACGTCATAAGGGATAGACTCTATTTTGTAATAGAAAGGAAAATCCATCACAAGATTTACAGTATCGCTTGCTGAATGGATGAGTGGTTTTTTTACCGGAGCAATCGACCATGAACCAATGTCGGGAGGTACAAGCTTAATCTCTTTTGCATGGTTTGGAACGTTAAAACCAAATTGACTGGCTCTACCTAAGTATACAGAGTCTGCAAAAACCAAAGACTCCTTCAGATTAGACTCCAAGTAAATAAATGTCGTCGTTGAATCTGCGTCTTGTGCTTTGGCATTCCATGTCATGAAAAGCAAACATAGAACGATCGACAATATCCGGCTGGTTTTACTCATTCAGAATTCCTTTTCTCTTCAGATGAATAAGCTAGGGACTAACATCTTCTTCCCTGGCCTCAGTTTCAAAAACAAATAACTGCTGGGTCTCAGCCATTACAACCAGCTTCTCATCATGGGCAACAATGGCAGATTTTATTCTTCCAGTTACTTTGTGCTCCCACAACTTTTCTCCAGTCGTCCTATCTAACGCATAGAGCATTCCTCTCAACGACCCAACATAGATCGTATTATTCGTAAAAAGAGGTGCTGTTATGATGGCCCCATCAAGTTTAGTTACCCAGCCTTCATCCCCAGAGGCGGGGTCCAGAGCACGCAAATGCCCGTCTGAGCCAGCCAATACCACCTGGTTATTTTCGGTGTCATACCCAGGGGCTGCGAATCTGACCGTAGAGTCCGGCAATGTATATACCCATTTAATTTCCCCGGTCCTTGAAGACAATGAGTAAAACCGCCCTCTGGTGGTGGGAATAAAAATATTATCTCCATTTACAGATGGCGTTGAATATACAGGCTCTGGTAAAGCTTGTGACCAATGCTTCGCACCAGTAGCCGCTTCTAACTTATGAACAACCCCTTCTTCAGTAGCTACGATTAAATCACCATCAACACTCACGGGGGAAGCAACAATACCTGTTTTCTCATCCATTTGCTGTTCCCACAACACCTCCCCACTTCTAGCGTCAATGCCTCTTACCAGCGCGTCTGAATCGACAACAACAACAACACTATCACCCGCCAAAATCGTTGACTCGACGGGAGCTCCTTTTACTCGCCAAACATGGTCTCCATCGTAAATATTGTAAGCCACGATCGTTCTTTTCTTATCAATAAAAGGCAGATACAAGAGCGAATTATTGTAGGTCATCCCTCCTTCTATTGGTGCCTCAAAACGAGCGCGACCGAGTTTTTTGCCCGTCTGAAGATCCAAGGCTAAGATATGACCTTTCCTCGTTCCTACCAGGATCACCCCGTCAATAACAAGAGCACCTGCCAATCCAACACCTGCACCTACATCATACCTCCACTTTTCTACTAATGGCGGATCAACAGTAGTAGATACATGGTGATGATGAGTATCATTCCCCCCCTCGGTATACCAATCCCCCTCATCAACCATTAAGCGTTCATCTAGCTTCAAGTTCACACATCCGCTAAGTAGAAACACCAATGAAAGGATACTATGCAAGAATATTTTTGTCATTAGAAATCAAATCCAAAAAAGAACTGTTTAAAGATCTTGTCAGATCTTTCCCGAAAACCATCACTATAGGAGTATCCCAAATCATAGCGTAAGACGATTCCACCAAACAGATTCATCCTGAATCCGAGTCCGGCTGCTCCTAACGTTTCTCCTGCGTTTATTTGGGGTTGTTCTCTGTAATAATCCCCATTCCACGCATGCGCTGCATCGAAAAACAGAGCACCTCTGATGTTCACAATGCCAAATGGTGCCAGTAGCGGTATCATCACTGACGGGTACTCGACTATTGGAAATCGAAGCTCGTGAGAGGTGAACCACATTTTGGCACCACGAACACTGTACAACCGCTTTCCACGCAAATCCCAGCTCCCCCCTATAATAAATAGGCGAGCCTCTTCGCCCTGGTTCAATCGACCTACAGCCCTGGATGCGAATGTAATCTGGTCGCTGATCCGCAGGTAGTGCCTGAGATCTGCAGTTAATGTGTAGTAGCTAACATTCGAATTGGCAATATCAGAGGTGTAGGCAGCTGTCAGATTGCCACGCCACCCTTGAACAGGACCGTTTCGACCATAAATCGTATTGTCATGCACCAGGGAGACAGCGTTCGACAGAAGGAGTGCTTCTCTATCACGAGGAAAATCCAAATCGCTCCAGCTAAGAGCCGTATTCAGCTCTATGCGCTTAAACATGGATATTGGATAACTAACTCCAAACGATCCACCATAGATTGTCTCAAGAATAAACGGGAAGCTCTCATCAGCATCAGGATCGGTTATATCGTATCGCTCACCGCCGTATCTAAATATACCGTAACTAAAATTAGCCCTTTTGTTATACTGAACCCGGGTGACAGCAACGTTCATACTGCTCAAGAAGTCGCGTCGGCTACGACCAAGATTATACATGGTGATGAACCAACGGTCATTACTCATCAAATCAGAAAACGAGATCAGCGCTCCACCGTATGTACCCAGTACCGGGTTTTGACTTACCTGGCCTTGAGCAATATCCAAAGCATACTTTCTCTTGTAGGGCTTATACTCAACGCCATCATCAGACGTGACTCGATCAAAATTCCATTTTGTTGTATTAATCGCAAGATTGGCACTCTCCACAGCCCTCGGATTACTCAATAGAGAATCTACGTCTGATAAAGAGCGAATCGTAAATCCAAGCTGCTCAAAGCTGGTGAAGATGAGATGGTCATTATCCATCCACACCGGATCATAGGCAGCAGTGGTAATATTGGTAAGTCTACGGGCTTCTTTGGTGTAAATTTCCCTGGGATGAGTTTCCTCGAACTGAGGGATAAAGGTGGTAGAAGCAACTTCAGGAAAAGCAGCAGGGACTTCACTGTCAAACGCTATGGCCCAAATATCTTGAGCACCAAAACGGCCCGTACTATCCTTTCTCGCACTGGTAAACAATAAATACTCACCATCAGGACTCCAATGTGGGGAGAAATCATGATGCTCTCCGTGAGTTACATAGTTTATTTTTCGATTTAATAGGTCGAATGCAAATAGATTGTATGACCCTCTCTCGCCAGTCGAAGTTCGATCAGACGAAAATGCGATATACCTGCCATCTGGGCTCCAAGATGGGTTACGCTCATCATACATGTCGTCCGTCAGGCGCTCTAACGACTCTTTCTCCAGGTCGAACACGTATAAATCGTTATACCCTGATCGTGTAATGGAAGAAAAAGAGATCTTGTCCCCTTTCGGCGACCAGGTAGGTGAATACACAGCAATTAAGTCCTTGAACTGAAGAGAACCTTCTAATACATCCGCTTCAAGATCATAAATGTGAATGCTATTACTTTCCCCACTTTTAGTTACGAAAGCCAGCTTTCCTTCATTTGAAACACTGGTTCGGCTTTCAAAGAAATGAAACGCTTCAAAGCGATGATCTCTTTCTCCTTTAACCAGCTCTTTTTCTTTTCCAACTGGGCGATAGAGAGAGTCCAGCTCTTGTTCATACAAATTTGTATACCCTGTACGATTACCAATGTAGTAGGCTTTTCGAGTACCGTCTTTGAACTGATAATAGGTAGGCTTTGAGTTAAATCCTCTTAAAGCGATTGGATCAGTACTGAGAGTAGGCGGGAGTGCCTCTTCCAGGACCGGATAATATTGATCTTTCAACCAATCACTCCAGGCCAGGGCAATTTCATCAAAGTCTTCGTGCAAAGTATAGGCCATCACCTGCCGAAAGTCCTTGCTCTGCCATGAATTCTCAATAAGCCTGAGCAGCTTCTCCTCTCCGTATCGCTCTGAAATGAATCGGCATATTGCTTCTCCCTGCTTATACATGAGATAAGATCCATTTATTCGATACATACTCTCTAGAGGAACGAGGTAGTTCGAAAAGATAGCATCTCGTAAAATCATCTCATGCTGATAGTCGGGCTCTCCGGACCAATATTCAGCGAGGCCTTCTGTAAACCAGAGTGGGAGATTTCGGCTTATAGGCAATCGATATTCCTTTAAGACACGAAACGCCTTCATAAACGTAAACACATGCACCAATTCGTGCCGCACTACTCTTCTGAACCGATGAATGTCGCCATTAGCAGGAATAACAACACGCCCTTTCAGAAACTCATAAAACCCCCCTACTCCATCTGGGATAAATCCAGGAAATGTATTGGTTTGCTTGAAGTGTAAGTTTGAAGAGTAGAAAATCAGAGGTACTCTATGATTCAAGGAATAATTGAATTTATTCTCCAGCTCCTCATAGATTTCCTCTGCAAAGTAAGCACCATGCTCTGCCAGATCTTTCATCTCTGGGTAGTAATGCACATCAAAGTGCTCTGTTTTCAGAACCTGCCAATCAAAGTCTTCATATTGGATCTTATTCCGCCCAAAATGATACTGTGCAACAGCAAGGTGATCGGTGCTTATGCAAAGCAGAATCACTAGAATACATACATGTTTGATCCGAATCATACCACTTCCCGGTTGCGCATGCTCAAAAGATTAAATCTGACTGCCAATTCTCCTCAGTAATTTCACCTATTTTGGCTACTAATTACAGGCAAAAGTCGTTCCCCCAAGCCTCCATAAATCCCTAAAAGGCATTTTTATGGAGTACCCCTTTTACTATATAAACAAAAGGAAGCCTTAACACCTAAAGGCTTCCTTTATTAATTGTACCTAACTTCCAGGTTATAATTAATTCAAGTCACCTATACCTTGGAAAGTGCCTCTTTTAATTTATTGATTAGTTCAATTGGAGTTGGATCCACACTTCTAATAAGAGCCAGGTAAAGGCTCACCCAATCTCCCAAACATATAGCGGATAACATTCTTGTAAGCCGATGCTCACCTTGAGTCTGAACTTCAACCCAATAGCCTGCCTTTTCTTCAAGCAATGTACGCGTCACTTCCATCCGGTGTTGATTTCGCTGATTATCCTCCTTATCCCTCAGCACCACAACTCCCATTTTTTCATGGAGTGACCCACTTCCAGCTGACTGCCAACCCATTATTTCATTATGATTCAGCTCAGGATAGATATTCCCACACGCCATCATCTTGGCATTTTCCTGAATTTGCCCTCTCCACCGCACATTAACGGTTTCCAACATCCCAGTTGCACTATAGATAACCGGCAGCTTGTCTTTTAACTCTTCGGCAATGCTACGAGCCTGATGATTGCTTGCGACGTCTGAGTATTCTTCGATTAATCGGCCTAGAACACGGAAGGATTCTTCCCATGCTGCTTCTTCAATATTGGCTATCCCAAGTGCATTGGCTACCACCAACAATACACTTAACGAATACCCTAACGCAGCGCGCGGCGGCATACCGCCGGGTATCTTGACTACTGCAAGCTCATTCTCTGCAGCAATTTGGCCAACTTGCCCACCAGAAGTGATACAAAGAATCTTGGCTCCTCTCCTCAGCGCTTCGTTAAGCCCATTAAGTGTCTCTTCGGTATTTCCTGAAAAACTTGATGCGATAACCAGTGATTTATTATCTACATTTGCCGGCAAATCATAATTTCGAACGACCGAGACGGGCACTGGGGATTCTGTCTGCGAAAAACACCGGACCAGGTCACCGGCGATGGCGGATCCTCCCATCCCAACGATTACCACCTGCGTCACACCATCCATCATATTTTTTGAAAGCCCAGCACCCTCAGCAATTGCCTTCCCTTCTTTCAACTGATTATTAAACCCCTTCACAAGATCATACATCCCACTCTTATCAACCTTTGTAATTTCGTCTGTCTCTAGTATCATAATTGTTTTGTTTTTTTCTAATACACTACCCTCGCCCAATAGCTAAATACCGTACTGAAGCGAATTGAGAACATGTAATTGTTTATCAACCAAGGAGAGGTCTATGTTTCTGCAGAGGAGCCTTCACTTTCGCAAAGAAAAGCATAGTAGTCTGGAGCATGATTACGAATCCACTTCATAAGCTTTTTTCTCCGGACTTCAGCATCAAAAATTTGAAGAACTTCTTTAGCAAGCAGTTCAGCTTCTGATCGTCGCACTGATCGCACAACACGTTTTATTTCAGGCAAAAAAGTAGGCGAAGCACTTAACTCTTTCACGCCCAGGCCTATCAGAACAGCAGTTGCCAAAGGGTTAGATGCAAGTTCCCCACATATACTCACTGGAATTCCTTTTCGTTCTGCAGCTTCAACGGTCAACTTAATTATGCTCAGCATAGACGGAGACAATTCCTGGTATAAATCAGCCACCATGTTATTCCCTCGATCAACAGCTAACATGTATTGAGTCAAGTCATTTGTACCGATCGAAAAGAAATCAACTTCTTCTGCAAACCGATTAGCCATGATTGCAACAGCCGGCACTTCGACCATAATACCGATTGGCACATCTTCGTCAAAGGGAATCTCTTTCGCCCGAAACTCATCTTTTACCTCTTCCAAAATGCGCTTGAACTGTTCAATCTCCTTCAGGTGACTGACCATAGGCACTAAAATACGAAGAGGTCCATCTACAGTGGCTCGAAGCAGTGCTTTTAGTTGTGGCCTCAGAAGTTCGGGCTTGTCTAACAATATCCGTATCCCTCGCCACCCTAGAAAGGGATTATGCTCGCGATGAGACATAGGTAGCATCTTATCTCCACCTAAATCCAGAAGGCGAAATGTAGTTACTTTCGGAGATATGCTAGACACGATTTCTTTGTAGGTCTGATACTGAGCCTCTTCATCATAATCATGGAACCCGTTCATCAAGAAGAGGAACTCAGTTCTAAATAAACCGATACCGTGAGCACCATATTTGCCAACCAAATCCACTTCTTCCTGAAACTCTAAATTCGAGTACAAAAGAATGCACTCACCATCAAGCGTTTCCGAAGCCAGGGGCACCAGTGCCTTCTCGTTCTCGAGCAACTCCTGATAGCGTTCTTGAAGCCGCCTGTATCCTGTTAAGGTTCGCTCCGAAGGGTTAACAATTAAGCGCCCATTGAAGCCGTCAAGAACAACAAAATCTCCTGTCTCTATGTTTTTCGTTACTTTCTTGATATTGATCACTGCTGGCACACCCAATCCACGAGCCATAAGAGATACGTGGGAAGTGGGGCCGCCAAAATCAGTAGCACAACCTAGAATATTGCGCCTGCTGAATAGAATAATATCTGCAGCTGTAAGGTTACTGGAAATAACTATAGAGTTGGGTTCGATTGCAGAAAGCAGTTTACCACGATGCAAGTTTCTTATGAGCCGATCTTGCACATCCAGCAAGTCATTTGCTCGTTCCTGGAAATACTCACTTCCGCTCGCTTCCATTCGACTTCTGCTCACCGAAATAAAGGACTGGATGGCAAAGCTCGCATTGTTATGGCTATTCCTGATTCTTTCCTCAACGGACGTCAAGAACGTCTCATCCTTCAACATGAGAGACTGTGCCTCAAAAATGCCTGCACTCTGCGAACCTAACTTTTCTTGAGCTACTGCTGTAATTTTACCAAGCTCCTTCAGAGAACGAGTAACAGCCCGTTTAAAACGGCTAACTTCTTCGTCTATTTCAGAATCATCAATTTGATGCTGATCTATGTGTAATTCATCTCTTGCATAGAGATAAGCCGGCCCAATAGCAATGCCTCTAGATACGCCAAGGCCATCGTATATACGCTCCTTCTTTGATTCAAAAGAATCTGCATATGTGGATTCTTGGCGCATTAAATGAAGTCTGCCTCTCAATTAAGGGATGTTGTAGAGATACCTGTAATTTTACTACCTGGCGGGGTATTAGAAGCTATAGTTCTTCTCCAAATCCTTCTTCAAAGATTTTCACGATGGCTTTTGCTGCATCAACTTCATCCTCGCCTTCAAAGGTTAATGTAAGCGTCGCTCCCTGTTCAGCAGCAAGAGTCATAACACCAATGATACTTTTACCATTGATTTCATACCCGTCTTTACTAATAAAAAAATCAGAACTAAATCGAGCTGCCTCCCTCACTATCATGGAGGCTGGCCGAGTATGCAAACCGGCCTGATTTCTTACCTGGACTTGCTCAACAATCATTTTCATCAAAAGAATTTATAACTCAACCTGACTTAGCCCCGGCAACGAGGACACTTGATACTATACGAATATACAAACCGACATTAATGGACCCGCTGCTGCATACGCTCTAGCAACCAACGTATGGCTTCTTTGGATTCTCCAGGTGGCAACACATCCAAACAGGTCATTGCTTTTTGTGTTTGCGATAGTACCTCGGAAGCCGCATCCGTCAGTACTCCGCATTCATCCATATAGCTGCGAGCGAGAGGAATGTCTTCTTCAGCAAGGCCATTATCGGTTACAATTTTTTCAAAAAAAGCCAGGGGCTCACCTGAAGCTTTGGAGAGCGCTTTTAATAGCAAATAGGCTTTTTTTCCTTCAATCAAATCGCCCCCGGTCTTTTTGCCCCATTTATGATTCTCAGCTACGAGATCCAATAAATCGTCTTGGATTTGAAATGCTCTACCAATATGGGCGCCCAATTGAGATAACTTCGTTATTTCTTCCGTTGATGCCCCACCAATGATTGCCCCCAACTCGAAAACAGCCTGAATCAAGGCGCCCGTTTTTCGATGAATCATCTCAAAATACTCATCAAGCGTTACATCCTTTCTAACCTCAAACGCTTTATCCATTGCCTGGCCTTCACATAAGGCCCTAACCATCTTATGATAGGATTTGTATACATCAGGCAACTGCGCAGCAGGCAACTGGGACAACAATTCATAAGATAACGCCATGAGATAATCACCGCTCAGAATGGCCGTAGCAGCATCCCATTTAACGTGTACTGTATCTCGTCCCCGTCGTGTATCTGCATGATCCATGATGTCATCATGAACCAGCGTAAAGTTGTGAAAGATTTCAACAGATAGAGCGGCCGGCATTGCTGTAGATACGGGCACACCTAGCGCATTCGCAGTCAGCAGGAGTAATGTTGGCCTTAGCCTTTTTCCACCGCTTGCCAGGATGTACTTTGCAGGATCGTATAGTAGCGCAGGATCAGTTCCTATTTCTAACTCAGAAAGGGCACTCTCAAACTCGATGCGGATCTTCTCAACCAGTTGAGCCGCATGACTCGCATTAGGCATACAAAATCGGGGTTTTCTTACTTCACTTCGCTAAGGTACAGGAATTCTCGAAACTAAACCATAAGCTTAGAAGCAATCAAATCATTGATATGATCCAGCCCCTGCGTACCATCAATCTTAACATAATTGGGGTCATTGATATAGAACGCTTCTACTGGTTTTGTTTGCTTATGATACACGCGCAATCGTTCTCGAATCGTCTCTGGGTGATCATCACTGCGCTGAATGATGTCATCAGGGTCAACATCTGGTGAAGGCGGCTTAAAGTCGAGATGATAATTTTCACCGGTAACTGCATGAACCCGACGTCGGCTGAGCCGCTGTACAATGACCTCATCAGGTACCTTCAGGCTCACAATAATGTCTAGTGTGAGATTGTGCTTTTCAAGAAACAGGTTCAACCACTTCGCCTGCTCTGTTGTCCTGGGGTATCCATCTAGGATAAATTGATCGAAGCCACAACTCGCTATTGCTTTCTCTGCCAGTTTCTTAATAATGTCATCTGGGACTAATTTCCCATCATCCATGTATGCTCGTGCAATTGACCCAGTTTCTGTCTTTGATCGTATAACTTCCCGTAAGATATTACCCGTGGAAATGTGCTTTAAGTTATATTTCTTGACCAAAAGAGCAGCCTGCGTACCCTTACCTGCACCAGGAGGACCAAACATGAGAACACGCATCGACCGTCACCTATTTCATTTTCCAATTAGCTATTTGCAAATATAAACACTGCGTATCACTTATCATCGACCATATATGCAGCGTCTCAAAAAGGATGCACTCTACCCTAATCTTCAGAGGTATTTTCTTCAGCTGATGGGCCCTTCGCGCTCAGTTGAGTTTCAACGGTATTCATCAATGTCTTTGACAGATACCCAAAGGCAATATCAGTAGCCATTCCGAACAATTTCCCCGTTAATCCAGAGGATTTACTCTTAGGCGCCGAGTGCACGATTTGTGGAATCGTATCACGAAGCGCCTCACGCAGTAAAACACCAACTTGTTCCTCGGAAGCACCCGAATTCCCAGCCATTTCAGAAAGACGCCGAGCATATGTATCAACCAGCTCCTTCTGCTTCTGCTTTTGACTCTTCTTCCCTATAATTAACCCGACAACTACACCAATCACCGTTGTACCGGCAACACCCCACCAGGGATTAGCCTTCACTAGAGATACGACATCCTGTTTGGTCTGTTTGACCTCGTCCTGAATCGCCTCAAAACGCCGATTAATCTCCTCTTCCTTTGCTTTTAATCTAGAAGCAGCTTCTTCCCGTGATTTAACCTTTTCCATTTTGTGTACTTGCTTGTTCAGGTATTCGTGGGCCAGGTAATTTCGGTTTAGTCTCACTAATATCTATATCTTGAACGCTGCGTCCAGATTTCCCCGATGCACTCACCCGCTTTCCAACAGCCCTTACTACTACAGCCACAATGATCAAGAGCATCATTACAGCTAAGAATCCCCAGGCAGGATGATTGAGCCAGGAACCCACACCCAATGCTAATGCAACAAGGCCGAAGAGGAATCCCAAGCCAACAATAGCCAAAGCGCCAACCTCAAAGGCTACTCCTTTAGCCTTTTTGGTCATTTGCTCCTGATAATCCAGCAAAATATACTGAACCTTCAACTCCATCCACCCTGTCAAATCTTCAAAGAGCCCCTTTGTCTCGTTTGCAAGAGTATCAATCGTATCGTTTGCTGAGAATGGGGAAGCTTTTTTATTCTCTGAACTCTTTTTGTCCATTTACTTAGCCCTCAAACAGTGCGCTTACCTGCTCAAAAAGAACCTAAAAATTCTATAATCCGGGGAATGTCTAGCTGTTCTTGTATCCCCAACCTATGGGTCT
>JAHQVL010000349.1 GCA_019634345.1 Rhodothermaceae bacterium | reverse complement strand
GGTCGCCTCTCTGAGCAGGTAAAAATGGCAAACGCCGCCGGCGGTCGCCTCTCTGAGCAGGTAAAAATGGCAAACGCCGCCGGCGGTCGCCTCTCTGAGCAGGTAAAAATGGCAAACGCCGTCGGCGGTCGCCTCTCTGAGCAGGTAAAAATGGCAAACGCCGTCGGCGGTCGCCTCTCTGAGCTAGATGCAATCCAAAGCGATACGTGTTGACTGGTGTTGGACTTGTTTGGATTGTATATTGCCGAACTCACTACGCCCTGACATCCCATGATTCAAGATCCTCTCGCAATCGTTGCCGTCCTTTTTGCCGTCATCTGCTTTTCCCTATTCATGGTTAAGCGGTTTAAGTGGGCGGAGCGGCTCTCTCCGATTCTCTGGATCTTGTTTGTTGGCGCCCTCTGTTCAAATACAGGATTAATTCCAACAAGTGCGCCTATCTATGGCCAGTTGATCGATGTGTCGGTTCCTTTTGCTGTCTGTGTGATCTTGCTGTCAGTTAGCTTGAAGGATTTGAGCAAAGCAGGTGCCCCGATGTTGGCCGCTTTTGCGCTCGCCACTGTAGGGACGGTGTTGGGTGTTGCGATAGCCAGTTTAACCCTCGATTCTGCTTTGGCAACCATTATGGGAGACGATGCCTGGAAGCTAGCAGGCCCATATACGGGGACCTATATCGGAGGTAGCCTGAATTTCTTTTCTCTCTGGACGGGGTTAGGGATAGATGATCCTGATCTGCTGGCTGCAGCCAATGCCGTTGACAATATTACAATTTTTCCGCTCTACATGTTTTGGATGATTATCCCGGCCACCCTTGCTGAACGGTACGTGGTAGCCAAACGGTGGAGATCTTCGGGTGCCGATACGTCTGCTTATGCTGAAAAAAAAGAGGCCCCCTTTAAGGTGTTTAATATAGCCCTACTCATTTTCTTGGGTTTTACCATCATGGCTGTGAGTGGCTGGGTGAAGGACGTGCTGATCAATCCTATCTTTCCTGAGTTGCCTTCAATTCTTATCGTGACAACCTTTGCCTTGATACTTGCACAGATCCCAGCCGTTCGAAACCTTAAAGGCGGATGGGAGCTGGGCGACCTGGTGTTCTACGTGTTCTTTGCAGCAGTGGGCGCATTAATGGATTTCTATTTGGCGGTTATTCTCTCGCCGATCTTGTTTGCTTACGTCGTGATCGTGATGATTGTGCACCTGGTGTTTGTATATGGTATTGGATGGATGGCAAAAATGGACCTGGGGGTTCTAACGATTGCATCAGTCGCAACAAAAGCCGGCCCGGCTATGGTACCCCCAGTTGCTGAGACGAAGGAATGGCGTCATTTAATTCTCCCTGGGATTTTAATCGCGCTATTAGGGTATGCTGCGGGTAATTATATCGGGTTTGCCGTGGCAAAAGTGATGGAAGTGATACTGGGTTAGATTGCTGATTACCTGCACAACCATTACTTTATATTTCCACCATTACCCGCCGATTATGTTTATGGGAAACACGTCGTTTATCGTTTGTTGTTTGTTGTTCATTGTTTGGACCCTGGGTCCAGAAAGAAGCTATTCTCAGTTGGGCCAATTGCTGGATGGAGACCGGGTCGTGTTTGTTGGCGATGGATTCATCGAGAGGGCACAGCGGTTCGGATATATTGAGGCTGCATTGACATCCCGTTGGCCGGATCGGCAAATTTCTTTTCGCAACATCGGCTGGTCCGGTGATACCGTAAAGGGAGAGGCGCGTGATCACTATACAAATCCACCAACGGCCTACGAACATCTCCTGGAGCAAATTGCAGAGTCGGATCCGACCGTGTTGATTTTTGCGTATGGGAGCAATCTAGCCTATGGGAATGACGCTGAAATGGACGCTTTTAGCGATGGGTATCACACATTACTCAATGATGTGGAACTGAACGGCAAACGATGTTTGCTGTTGTCGCCCATCCCTCATGACCAAAAAACGTCTCCTCATCCTGATGTATCTGCGTTTAATGCGAACCTGGAAAAAGTGGCAGCCCTCATTTCTGAAATCGCTGATAAAAGAGGGTGTGCATTTTTCGATTTATACAGTTTATTGGCCAATTACTATGAGCTTGCCAGGAAGTCTATGTATTCGAATGGCATTCACCTCTCGGACCAGGGGTATGCGCTCGTTGGAGAGTTTTTAAAGGGTTCATCCTCGATGGGTGGGGGCAGCGATCTGGTTATAGATCTAGAGAATGAAACACTAAGCGGAGGTGAATTGCTCGATTTAACTCGCAAGGAGAATGGATTTACCCTGTTATTGAGGCCGTCACAACGTCCTGTTCGGGGTAGCCGATCGATATCTATAAAGGGACTTCGTAGAGGAAGCTATCGGGTATCAACACCGTCTGGAATAATCGGCTCGATGAATAGAGCTGAGTGGAACGACGGCTCGATGGTAACGATACCGGAAGAAAACCAACAGGAAGAGCAGCTGCGCGCAGCAATCATTGAAAAGAACGCCTTGTACTTCCGAAAGTATCGCCCCCAAAACGAGACGTACCTCGTTGGATTTAGGAAATACGAGCAGGGGCAAAATGCCGTTGAACTGGACTTGTTGGATCCATTGATCCATGAGAAAGAAAATGAAATCGGCCGGCTCAAAGCACCAAAACCCATCACACTCACTATAGAACGCTTGTAATCCCATGAAGCGCACCCTCGCAATACTTTGGTGTCTTGCCCTTTGCACCGTCGCCTATGGGCAGGATAATCTGACCAATATGCCAGATCCTGATCCGGCTACTCAGTTAGCCTCTTTTAGAGTGAAAGATGGGTTTGAAGTGAATCTGTATGTATCTGACCCTATGATCGACCCGCCTATTCAAATGGCCTGGGATGAACAGGGCCGAATGTGGTTGGCCACCAGTACCTCCTATCCTCAACCCTTACCCGGTCAGGAGATTAACGACAAAATTTTTGTGCTCGAAGATCTGGATGGAGACGGCGAAGCTGATCAATCTATTGTATTCGCTGAAGGATTATTAACCCCGACGGGTATTCTTCCAGGCGACGGAGGGGTGTATGTGGTGAATTCTACCGAGTTGCTCCACATGAAAGATACAAATGGAGACGGGCGTGCGGACGAAAAGCGG
Source organism: Rhodothermaceae bacterium (assembly GCA_019634345.1). Lineage (GTDB taxonomy): Bacteria > Bacteroidota > Rhodothermia > Rhodothermales > JAHQVL01 > JAHQVL01. Next base: position 2,871 of record JAHQVL010000349.1, on the reverse strand, counting down.
GTGGTGCTCTCCGGTTTTGGTGCGGATGACACGCATCATCTGCTGCATACCTTGCGATGGGGGCCCGATGGAAAACTGTACATGAATCAGTCCGTGTATACCTACAGCCACATTGAAACTCCGTGGGGTGTCAAGCGCTTGCGTGGTGGTGGGATTTGGAGATTCGATACGGAGACGCTGGAGTTAGAGGTGTTTTCAAGAGGATTGTGGAATCCCTGGGGATATGAAATTGCTAAATGGGGGCAGTCTTTTGCAACCGATGGCGCCGGCTTTCAAGGCATTCATTTTATGTTTCCAGATGTAGCCTACAACCCGGCTGTTGGTGTAGAGAAGGTGCTTGAAGGACTAAATATCTTCGACCCCAAGTATTCAGGGCTGGCATTGGTCTCAGGCCGGCACATGCCGGATTCTATTCAAGGGGATTTGATTACAAACGACTTTAGAGCGAATCGAGTCAAGCATTTTGTGCTGGCTGAAGACAGCAGTGGATTTAGTGCAACCCAGTTGGAAGATTTGATCTGGAGCGACCATTATGCCTTTCGTCCAGTTGATGTAACGATTGGGCCGGACGGGGCGATCTACCTGGTTGATTGGTACAATCCGATCATTCAACATGGTGAGGTTGACTTTCGGGATCCCAGGAGGGATCATCGGCATGGCCGCATCTGGAGGGTTACTGCTAAGGATAGGGCCCTTATTGAGCCTCCTGATCTACTAAATGCCTCTACGGTTGATTTGTTGGATGCGTTGAAAGAACCTGAAATGTGGACGCGCAGGATGGCGAATCGATTGCTGCGTGAAAAAGGAGCTGCTGCCGTCGGGCCTGAACTGGACCGGTGGGTAGAATCACTGCATGCAGACGAGACGCATGCAAAACTGGAAGCGTTGTGGGTCTACCAGGCCCTTAAATCGCCTCAGCCCGGATTACTTGCGGATCTCTTAAGCGCAGACGATCATCGTGCTCGTTCTGCCGCATTGCGGGTATTGTTTTACTGGATAGAAGATGTTGATGATGGGCCCGGTCATCTCGAGAAAGCTATTGATGACCTTCATCCTCAGGTACGCAGGGAGGCGCTTCACGCGTTAAGTCGTCTTGATCATGCCGAGGCTGTCCAGACTGCCCTGCGTGCTCTCGATCATCCCATGGATGAGTTTATCGAATATGCGCTTTGGAATACGGTTCGTAGTTTGTCTTCAGCATGGCTTCCTGCATACGTTCAGAATCGGGCCTTGCTTGGGACAGACCCAAAGAAAATTACCTATGCCCTACGAGTTGTTGAAGATCCCTTTGCGATCGAGCAATTGGCTGCACTGTACGAAGCTGGACAGGTCCCTGACAACGAGGTGGAAGCCGTTTTGCAAGCACTTGGGGATTTTGGTGGAGCAGGAGACATGGATATCCTATTTGACATGGTGCTTCGTGGAAAACAGCAGGCACATGCAGGCATTCAGGAGCATCAGAATGTATTGCTTTCTGCCGTCCAGGGCCGGGAAATTATCCCCGGTGAACCGGAACGCATCGAGACCTTGTTTGATCATGAATCCACAGAAGTTCGGGTCAATGCATTACGACTTGCAGGTGAATGGGGCGTTGAATCTCTTCAGGATAGGCTGGAAACAATCGCTTCAGATACGGATGAATCACAGGCTATCCGTGAAGCTTCCTTAGAGGCTATCGCGGCTTTGGGTGTTGATGCCGGGAAATCTTTTCTGATCTCGCTCACAGAAGAAGTTGATGGCTTTGAGATGCGGCTTGCTTCCGCCCGTTGGCTCGCAGCTATGGATATGGAAGCAGCTGTGACGCCGGCTTTGCAGGTACTCCAGGAAGCCCCTACTGGATCAGATCCGTTGCCGTTGTTGAGGGCCTTTACACGTCAAGAGAATGGATACCGAGTTCTAGCTGATGCGATCAGTGCTCAGCCAGTGCCTGCTTTTATTGCACAAGCTGGGTTCGATAATTTAGGAAGCAGAAGTGATGATGCAAAAGCTCTAAAAGAAGCACTTAAAACTTCAGGAGCCGTTGAATTAGTACCGAAACTGAATATGAATCCATCCTGGTTCGAACTGCAACGATTTGAGCATGACTCCAGGGCGCAAGGAAGTGTTGAACGAGGAAGAGAGGTATATCATCGGCCTACACTGCAGTGTACAGTGTGTCATGTTATAGAGGGTGAAGGCGGAGTTGTTGGGCCGGACCTGAGTAGCATTGGGGTTACGGCACCGACAGATTATCTCATTGAGTCGCTCTTGAAGCCCGAAGAAGCGCTAAAAGACGGCTATGCCCTTGTTCAGGTAACAAAAAAAGACGGCGGGATTATGGTTGGTCTGCTGGCCGGGGAAACCAATTCGTCGCTTTTGATGAAAGATGCTGCTGGGAATACAAACAGCATACCATTGAGCCAGGTTGAGTCGAGGTCCATTATTCCCGGTTCGTTGATGCCTGCTGGATTAGTGGCTCAACTGGAGAGGGATGAGTTCTTGGACTTGCTTGCGTTTCTATCGTCTCTTGGTAAGGAGGAAAGTGAGTAATCCTAGGCCTGTTCCAGGCTTATCGTTTCACCATCAGAGGCCTGCACTTTAAACCTTCCAATAAATTGACTCAGTGATCCCACAAACTGATTTAACTGTTGCGTTGATTCAGAAATCTCAGAAAGGCCTTTGGATGATTCTTCAATAACCGCTGCTATACGGGAAACTGTCTCTGAAACGTTCAGGCAGTTTTCGGACTGTTGTGCATTGTCCTTGCCAATTTTATCGATTAACCCTACTGTCTCTGTTGTCTGATCAACGATAATTCCCAGTGCATTTCCTGCTTCATCGGCTAAAGATAAGCCTTTTTGTACCTCTTCGTTTCCATGCTTCATGGCAGAT
>JAHQVL010000348.1 GCA_019634345.1 Rhodothermaceae bacterium | reverse complement strand
GAACGGCTGGCAAGCGCCTTCCCGGCGCTGCATATCGAAGGTCCCTTTATTTCCGCCCTCGATGGGCCACGGGGCGCTCATCAGAAAGCCTTTTGCCGCACTCCCGCTCAATACCCTGACTTCATCGATCAATTACAAGAGGAAAGCGGCAACCGGATTGGAATTTTAACGCTGGCGCCGGAACTGGAGGGCGCGATTCCATTGATCGAACGATGCGCCGAGGCAGGCATTATTGTAGCCATTGGACATACTGCCGCCGCCCGAAACGAGATCGACGCCGCTGTAGAAGCCGGCGCCTCGCTATCGACTCATCTGGGTAACGGTTCTCATCAAATGCTTCCCCGGCTGGACAATTACGTACAACAGCAGCTTGCCGAAGACCGGCTCAGGGCCACCTTCATAGCAGACGGCCATCACATTCCCTTCGGCACGCTCAAAAACTTCCTCAGGGCCAAGACGCTCGCCCATTCCATCCTCGTCACCGACGCCATCTCCGCAGCCGGCGCAGGCTCCGGCCTCTATACACTGGGAGAACAAACTGTAGAAGTCGACGAAACCCTGCGCTGCCAGATTCCAGGCCAGCCCAACCTCGCCGGCTCGGCACTGACGCTGGACCGGGCCGTCATCAATACGGCCCGCTACTGTGGCGTCCCGTTCGAAACAGCCTGGGCGATGGCATCCACACAGCCGGCTGCGCTTATCGGCTTAGAAACCCCGGAAAGAATATCGGTAGAAATCACCGGAGACACCTTCGGCGCCACTCTGCGGCTTTTGAATACCAATCCACCACGAGCGTCATCGTGATTCTTAAACTCAGTGAACAGAGCCCTTTTCCGAGCTTGAAATAACCCGACTTAAACCCAGATCACTCCTCCCCTGGGAGTTCGCTTTCACAAAAGCATACGGTTGCGTGACTACATTCGGCATCACTACGTCCGCTGCGAGCAAGATCTATGATCTATGATCTATGATCTAGGTACAAAAACCCTATTCGCATGTCCCATTTGGATCCCACTTTGTCCAGATTTGCACCATCAACTCGGCTTATCCTGCAGTGTTTTTCGGGTCAGATGGTCTTGACCCGGCACCATTGAATCATATCTCACCACTGACAAAAAACACCTTTACCATGAAAGCAATACTACAAAGAAAAATTCCCGCACTCATTCTTTTCTTTCTTATTACAGCAACACTGCATGTGACTGCTGCACAAAATGCTACCATACTGATGCAATCCGACTTTGACACGGGAACGTATCGCATCACTGAACCCGGTACGTATAAGCTTGGCGAGGATATCATTTTTCATCCCAATCCTGAAAACAATTTTAGGCCCTACAATGATTTTCCTGGACAACCGCAATTCGAAGCGTACCCCCCTCAACCCTTTGGCTTTTACAGCTTTGGCTTCTTTGCCGGCATCACGATAGAAACCTGTGATGTAATCCTCAATTTTAACGGACACACGTTCGGCCAGAGCAAAGAATTTGCTTACTGGCAACGCGATTTTTTTGCCGTTTTACTTGCCGACGATCCCTTCTTACCCTTTCCAGGAACGGAGCCTTTTAATCAACTCAATTCTGCCTGTAATACGACAGTAAAAAATGGCAAAATTGATCGGGTCACACACGTGGGTGTGGGAGGGCTAGGAGCTAGCGACATCGTGATAAAAAATATGGAGATAACAAATTTTGGAGTCGCAGGGATCAATATGGGCGGTGGCGAAGAGATCACGGTCAAGGACGTAAAAATATCGGACACGCTTCAAGAAGGGGTTGGAAACGGTGCTAATGTTACGTCGGGCCGATTTGCTATGCTCTTTCTCAACATATCGTGCCAGACCTTAGGTCCGGATTTCACAATCACCATTGCAGATGAACCTGATCCAGTAAAGATTTGTGATCTTCGTGATGAGCTCGTCCATCAACTTAATCTAGCTGAACGATATGTCGCACAAAACGACCAATCTGTTACGAACGATCCTTCATGGCCTGAAGCAGAAGAGACCTATATCAAAGCCTTTGATGGGGTATCTACACCCGTTGGATCCATAGGACCTGCATACGGCATTTTTATGCAAGCCCTAAAAGGCCGTGCTGAGTTTCAATTTCCAGACGATCAACCCATCAGTGCAAATGCCATTAAAATCCGCAATGTCAAGATTCAAGACCTTGTCGTTGATCCATTGGAAGTCATCGGTATCCGAGAAGCATCTGCAGGACTGTTAAAAAACCCCGGAACGGATATCCTTCGTATCCAAAACATTAGCTCTGACTTCAACGCTGACCTCAGCGCTGGTGCTAATTATTACAAAGGCCGGACATTAGAAAATGCGATCTTAGCGGTCATCCTTACTGAATCGTTTCCCGGCTCAACTGGCGGTGCCGTCTTTACCGATGAAATTGTAGATTGGATGACAGCTAAACCGGCCAAAACCCTGGCAGAAGCACTTGGTGCCAACGTGCATAATTATGAAGTGACATGCGGGACGGATGGACTCGGGCACGCTCATAAAGGACTGCTTGGTATTCGAATCGACAGTAGCGATGATGTCACAATCAAGGACGTAAAGGTTCAGAATCTTGAAAATAGAGCGGACATTGGTAGTACCATTTGTGGACCTTATGAAGGGGATAACGGCCTTGGCTTCCTTGGAGGCGATACGCGTGGCATTGGCCTATTCAGTAGTACCAACGTGGATGTGGTGGATGTTGAAATCGAAGATATAGAATCGACGACAAGTGTACTCGGCATTGACCTTAAAAATGCAACAGGAGTCAAGGTTAAAGAGACGGAAATTGAAGAGATCCATTCAACGGCAACCTCTTCTCCAGGCACATTCCCCAACCTGACACCCTATGCTTGCGGCATCACGGGCGATATAAATTCAGATGCAATTATTAGAAGCACTGTAGAAGTCGAAGACTTCTCCGCACTCTCACCCTGCCCTGATGAATGGGTACCCATCGATCAAATTAACGAGACGCACGCACATTCCAACCTGCTGTCCATTCAGGCTGACGTTCCCGATGATTTTGTAGTAGATCAGAATTACCCCAATCCATTTAACCCAACTACAACCATTCGATTTCAGTTGCCGACGAGTGAGCATGTGGTCGTGCAAGTTGTCGATATCATGGGTAGCGTGGTACAAACACTGGTTAATGAACAACGGGGAGCTGGAACCCACGAGGCCGTCTGGAATGGCAATACCAGCAATGGACAGGGAGCTGCTTCAGGGATGTACTTCTACCGCATAACAGCAGGGGAATTTTCTGTTGTAAAGAAAATGATCCTACAAAAATAACACGAACTACATGGAGGCCAGAGAGCGTCATTCTCTGGCCTCCGAAAGCATCGCAGTAACAAGCTAGTTCTTGATGAGTGTATTATTCATTCTGTACTGCAGGATTCCGATATACGTTTGGCGCTTTCCCATATGCAAGCCTGAACGCCCTTGAAAAGGACGAGCGGCTCTTGAATCCAACAGCAAAACACACTTCTTTGACCGATAATTCTCCCTCCCCTAGCAATTCAGCAGCCTCTGAAAGACGAACTTGACGAATCATGTCAGCAGGCGACGTATTGGTAAGTGCTCGAAGTTTGCGCTGTACCTGGCGCCTGCTCATCATCAATTCTTCAGCCAACTGATCCACGCCAAACTGTGAATTGCCCACGTTTTTCTCAACCAAGCCCTCTACTTTTTCCAAAAACGCCCTTTCGCGATGAGGCAACATAACAACGGGTGCTTCATCAAAAACATCCTCTAACTGGCCATCGCTCTCCGTCAAGGGATCAACACCTGATTGCCAGTTCCCGAATCGCTCACGGAGCTTTCTTCGTTCAGCTATAATAGTTCTAACTCGTACCAGTAATTCTTCAGCATTAAACGGTTTAGCCATATAGGCATCAGCCCCTGATTCAAATCCAGCTATTCGGTACTCTACGCGGCCACGCGCTGTAAGAAGTATCACGGGAATATGACTGGTGCGTTCGTCCGTTTTAACAGCAGAACAAACGTCAAGACCGTCCATTTCTGGCATCATAACATCTGCAAGAATTAGATCAGGAACGATCTCCAGAGCCTTTTCCAAGCCTACCTTTCCATTTTCTGCTTCAACAATGGTGAACAGAGGAGAAAGATGTCCACGTATATAAGCACGCATATCTGGGTTGTCTTCAATCACCAGGACGACCTCCCGGTTGAAGCCAGTGCTTGGAATTAGTTTATCTACATGCTGAGGACTAAAGCTCGGGTGGGCCTCGGATCCAGAATCCCAGGATTTTTTTTCAAGATGCTCTGTCGTACCTCCTTGCAATATTTCTGTACCAAACGTATTCCTATCACTCTGTTTAACAGGACGTGCTGCCCCTTCCATGTTTTCTCTTTCTGGCAAATGTACCAAAAAGGTTGAGCCTGAACGGGGAGAACTCTCAACCTCAATCGCTCCTCCATGTAGACCGACGAGTTCTTTGACTAGAGCCAAACCGATTCCTGTCCCTTCATGTGTGCGCGTTGAGGAGTTATCAGCCTGATAAAACCGATCAAACAAATGGTTGAGGTGCTCTTCTTCAATACCTGCACCCGTGTCAACAACAGAGATGCTGAGCCCCCTACCTTCGTTTATCCAAATATTGAGCTCTATCGTGCCCCCTGCTGGCGTAAACTTAAATGCGTTAGACAACAGATTGACGACTACTTTTTCTATCTTGTCCGCATCATAAACGTAGAGACACGCCCTTTGGGGTAGGTTTGTCAGAAATTGGATCGAACTGCGTTCCGCTAGAGGTACAAATAAATTTGCTAGTTGACGAAGATGATCGACAATATCATGCGTATGCAAGTGGAGGAGTAAGGCGTCAGCATCCAACTTAGAGAGATCTAGTAGCTGGTTAATAAGATGCAACAGCCGGCTTCCATTACGCCTTGCAGTTTCAAAATATGGACGTGCGTCTTCAAGGGAAGCAAATCGCCCTCCTAAAGCATCGTCCAGAGGGCCAAAGGTCAACGTCAATGGCGTCCTAAATTCATGACTAATGCTAGCCAAGAAACGGCTTTTATGATTGTTAGCCCGCTCTAGCTCTGCTGCCTTAAGTTCAGTTTCTTGCTTCGCAAGCTGGATTTCTGCAATAGAACGACGACGCTCCCTCATCTGGTATATGCCCAATAGGAGTATGATGCCAAGCGATACAATTCCACCCGTTAAACCCATCATCAAGAGACGCTGCTGCGTGCGCCTGCTTTCAAGCAACTCTATCTGCTGTTGTTGTTCTTTTGTACGGTATTGCTGCTGCAGTTCCGATATAATTCCCTGGCTCTCACTGTTAAACAAGGAGTCATTTATAAGCTTATATGATTTATACGCTTGTAATGCATCATCAAACAAGCCTTGTTGCTCAAGAATAGTGGCGCGCTGCTGATGAACATTTCTAACCAGTAACAAGGCCCCTATTGAGTCCGCCATTACCCAAACGGACTCAGTAACTTTCAGGGCCTCTTCAAGGCGGCCCTGGAGAAAATAAACCCCTGCTCTATTAAATAGTGCATTCGCGATCCCCACACGGTCTTCATGCACCTCATAAATGGCCTGAGCCTTTTCAAAAGCAGCCATCGCCTCCTCGTACGCCTCAATATCTCTATGGAATATCCCAAGGTCATTCAGTGTCCATGCGAGCCCCATATGATCGCCATATTCTTCTTTTCGGGCAATAGACTGATTGAAATACGATAACGCCTCTTCGTAAGCGCCCATGCCGCGATAAACATCTGCAATATCACCGAGTGTCCAGGCTACACCAATACTATCCCCCACCTCTTCTTGCAATACCAGCGACTGCCTGAACATAGCCAGAGCCTCTCTGTAATCCTGGAGATACTTGTATACATCCCCCATATTGTTGATGGTGACGGCCATAGCACGTCTGTCATCCAAGGCCTCATAGGTCGCTAAAGCCTCGCTATAGGCTATAATAGCTTCATCGAATGCACCAAGCTCCGTGTTCATGTTACCAATTACCTGGTACGCCACGGCTTGAATGGGTTGATTATCCAGAATTAAACTGAGCTGTTGAATTTGGTCGTATGCATACAGTGCATTTTCAAACTCATTGCTGTTCTCGTACGCTATACCGATCTGCAACAATTCATTCAATTGTGCCTGCGCAGAATCAGGCTCGTTTAATTGGTTATGTGCAATCCCCTTATAAAAAAGTATAACCTGTTCAAGAATGAGATCTGGCTCTTCAGCCAATCGATCCAGTTCTACTTCCGCATATTGGATGACACGCTCCGGTTGACCTAACGGAATTTCTCCTACCAAATCAGCAATAGGAGTCAACATTTGCCTTTCGGGGAAGGGTCTTTCAGGATCTTGACGGGATTGAGCGCAGAGTGTCAAACAATCCATCCCGCAAATGAGCACCAATAATAAAAAAACCCTTTCAAACCGCAGAGATTTGAATAACCAGCTACAATACCGTCTTATCGTATGCTCGCGTGAATAACGGATTACATTACGCACAATAAAGGAATCCCGATTCGTGTGTAGGATCGATGTGTAGAAGTCACAACTTCAAGAGGAGAACCTTTAGTAAAGTAAGCGAACACTACATTATAAGAAAGTAACTCGGAATACATCCATCCCCATCGGTATCCCGGATCGCAACAACCCTGCTCTTGCCTTCGCCTGGGGCTGGCTTATCCGGGTAGTCGGGCATCTCGATAACATAAGCCAGGCCCCATTCTGCAAATACCATTTCCACAGGGTCCTTGACAATGGGCTCGGAAGCAAAGACTTCGATTTTAAATTCTTCCCGGAGTTCAAAGGTGGAGAGGGCATTAAAAAAAGTAGAGGGACGATTCTATCCGAATCATCCCCCTACCCTTTATTATACAGAACTCAAATAGACTCAGGGATTTCCTCCCCCTGTATTACATGATATCTTGACATAGTCGATATAGCTTCCACTGGTTGAAATGCCAACACTACCGGAAGTATAGGTAAAGTACGCACCATTGCCCGAGCTACCGTTTGTTGCCGTCTTATAATTGCCATGCCCCATATCAAGGCAAAAGCAATCAGCAACAAATGCAGCACTCGGACTCCCCCCTGTCCATCCTAACGGATCGCCGTCAACCGAAGGGGAATAGTAGTGAATTGTATTGCCAGAAACGACTTTACTCGCGTAGGAATACACAGGCGTTTCTGACGCATCCTGAGTACTTAATTGAAATCCACTGGTAACTACCAGAACGCATAACGCGGCCAGGCACAGTGAAGGAACGGCTATTTTTTTAAATGACATACTTTTCCATTGCGGTGCGAACCACCGCTTACGAATTGGCTTCATAATGAACCTCTTTTGAAAGAAGGTGTGGGTGAAAGTATTGAGTCTGGTGAACTTATTCAGACTTAAGAAAATGCACTAAACACGACAGGCTTTACGTAATCGATTACTTTTATTAATTATAAAGATTCTGTGAACCACTATCAATCTGTGCGTTATATGTCAAGGGATTTTTTGCCTCTGATTCTTTTTGGAGGACCTATTAACTACTTCATAGAGGCCCATCCCATTTAGGGGCTGCAGCGAGTGTTTCATTGAAGCCTTTGCTCCATTTTGGACGAACACCAAGCGACTTCATGGAAGCCGATCCCATTTGGGGGCTGCATTGAGCGTCACATCGAAACCCTTGCTCCATTTTGGATGAACACCAAGCGACTTCATGGAGGGCAATCCCATTTTGGGGCTGCACGGAGCGTCACATCGAAACCCTTGCTCCCTTTTGGACGAACACGAAGCGACTTCATGGAGGGCAATCCCATTTTGGGGCTGCACGGAGCGTCCCATTGGTGCATTTGATTCACTTTGGATGAGCGCTAAGCTTCTTCGTGGGGGTAATCGTGAATTCCAGGCCCCCACGTAGCGTTCTGCGGCACCCTCAATTAATTCCCCGCCTTCACGGAGTCTCTTCGTGCTCATGCAGATTGTGCCTGGACTATTCAGAGCAGCTCTGTGACGGTAAATACCAGCGCCCATGCTCCGCTTAGTCTCCTCGTGCTCATACAGAATGCGATTTGACTATTCAGAGCAGTTCTGTGGCAGTAAAAACCAGTACACATGGACCAATGAGTCTCCTCGTGGTCCTCCAAAACTTGACCAGAGAACACTTAGTCTACATCTTTATCAATCTCATCTAGCATCGCAAACATGTCCGACTTCTCACGATCCGTTAAAGCCCGAAATGGCGCGCGCACGGGCCCGCCGTGCAATCCGGCGTATTCAAGCATGGCTTTAGTGGTAGCCCCGTCGTGAAAGACGAAGGCTCCACCGAACTCGTCTCCTGTCAGATACCGGTGCAAAAACTTGGCAAACCGGGCGCCTAGTAATTCAGCTTCTTTGTATTGACCGGCTTCCAACAAATCCCAGCGCTTCAACTCAAACGCAGGCCACAATCCAACAGGGAAAGAGATGTACCCCTGGCACCCATGCATATGACTGACCGCAACGGTATACGCCAGGGAGTTGTCGATGAAGGCAAACCGGTCGGAAAACTGCTGATAAGCGAGGATCATATCGGTGAAATGGGCCGGACTCCCGTACTTTAGCGCGATCATATTGGGCAAGGTGGCTAACCGCTCCATCATTGATAATGATACCCCTGTGCCCAAATTGCGCCAGACTTGATCATAGATCATGATACCAATCGGCACGGCTGAAGCGAGTTCTTTATAAAACGAGAAAAACGCGTCTTCGTCTAGCTTATAATAAAACGGAGGGGGCACCATAATGGCAGCGGCGCCGGCCTGTTGCAATTTCCCGGCAAGCTCTATGGCGATATCCAGCCGCGGGGTGGCCATCCCTGCCATTACAGGCAAATCACCTTCGGTTGCCTCGACGGCCGCCTCGACCATCGCCACATGCTCCTGATACGTCAAACTCTGAAACTCCCCGGTCCCGCTCGGACAAATCAAGAACCCCCGTCCCCTTCGTAAACCGCCTTGATGGACAAATTGGATGTTCTCTTTAAGAAAATCGGTATTGAGGGATAAATCACTATTGAACGTTGGCATTTGTAACGCCGCAGGTCCACGAAGCATTTCTTTTACAGCTGCAAAATCAGTCGAGTCAATAGGTCTTTCCATAACACGTCTAAGAGTTTAGTCACGCACCATCGCGTTGAAATCACGCTCGATGGCACCAATAAATTGTTTATATGTTTTGAAGAAAACAAATCCAGCGCACACGGCAATGATGAAGGTGACTAAGGCCAACCATCCCTGCCCCAAGTATAGCGCGTAAAGTACGAGCGTGGCCGAACATAGGGCCAAGAACCCTACAATGGCGATGCCCAGTCCCTTAAAGACTCGGCTCCAACGGGGTTCGTCTACCCCATCCACTTTGCGGGCTATGGGTCCCCATAATCCGATCGGACGGGCTTCTTTATAAAAAGCGACCAGGTCTTCTTCCGGATCGGGCGATGTTAACAGGGCGACGGTGACCCACAACACAGTAGTAGCGCCCATCGAAGTCAATACAACCAGGTAAGCCGCCGTGGAGCCACTGATTTCTCCAGCAGCCACCATCGGGTCAAAGATGAGAAACCGATTGATCAAGAAGAAGACAACCCCGCCAAAAGAAGCTGCCATTCTTGCTGCCCCATTAAAGCGCCACCACCACCACTGTGCCCAGTTTGCCGGCAGTTCAGCCGATGAGAACTGGAGCATCAATACGGCAAACGCAATCACGGAGTCTGCCGCGATCGCTATGATCACGCCGGCTGCCAAAATGCAAATCATCGCTACTCGCCCTACCATCATGTATTCGTTCACGGAGGCTTCCGGCCTGAAAAATCGTTTATATATATCATTAAGGAGCACCTGGGCTCCCAAATTCATGTTGGAATCCACGGTGGACATAATAGCCGCAAACAAGGCCACCAGCGCGAGCCCAAGTAAACCCGGTGGCATATATTGACCCAATAACCATCCAAATGCGGTTTCTCGCTCAGCTGCGGTTGCGGTGTAAAACTCCGGTCGATGCGCCAGTGCCCCTAGCCCTGGTAGTGTCAACACGGTCAGCATCAAGAAGAGCAACCCTACGGTCCATAAATACATCTTAGAGGCTTCTCTAGGGCTTTTTGTGGATAACAATCGTTGCCCTTCCATTGCTGCCCCAACAGGGGCTGTATCTCCACCATATCCAAACGACTTTCCTACGATCCAGCAGAAGATCCCGAGCATCCCCAGGAACTCATGGTCGACCGGAGGCAGCCAGCTTACTACTTCAGGGTGTTCGGGCAGTGCGGTAAGTAGTGCATCGTACAGAGCCCCTGGGCCGGCAAAAAAACCCGCATCTCCACCAAAGTCGATAAGCACTAGAATACACAGTAAGACGGTCGTTCCAATTAAAATGATACCCTGCAGCACATCACTCACAACCACTCCCATATACCCGGACATGTACACATACACCAGGATGATTGGAACCACCACGACGAGCGTCTCGAATTTCGTCCACCCCAACAATTCTTGCGCAACAAAACTCAGCCCTAATAAACCAGCCCCTGTCCATGCAACAACAGCGATACAGGCGCTTCGCACCGTAACCCATGTCCGCACGGCCGTTCCAGCCTTCCCTGGGAATCGCAATTCGTAGAATTCCGGCGATGTAAAAATGCTGAGCCGGCGCCAAAATACAGCAAACAACACCGCAGCAATGAGCAAGGCCAATCCGAACCGACTAAAGAACCACCAACAGATAAACATCCCCGTGCTCACCGTCAACCCCACGTACACACTCCCCACTTCTGCATTATAAAAGGTGGCAGCAAAGGAGGTACCCGTGAGCCACCCCTTCAACTTTCTACCGCCTAAAAAGAAATTCTCTATGCTGGCCTCTGCATAGCGACGGTAGTAGATTCCCAATCCGATAAGAAACACCAAATACGCCCCCATCACGATCCAATCTATGGGAAGCAAATGGCTGGTAGAATTGGTATCCATCATTGCATCTACGGGCGCTGCTTCGAGTGGACTGCAGATTAACCATTCACGGATTCAATTACAACACTGCCCACAAACGCACAGTCCCGCCATTTTTGCCCCAAATCATAACAAACGACTGTGCGTTTTTCAGGTCTGTGATCCGTACCTTGAAAGGTATCCTCCAGACGGAAGCTCCGTGATCTCGCTTCCCAATAGGCCACACCGCTAGTCATCACATCACCAACTTACTGGAGTTGCTTTATGAAATTTGTTAGTGCTACACTTTGCCTTCTATTGGTTGCCGTGTCCATCGTACACGCACAGGACTGCCCAACTACTGGCATCCTTTCTATGTCGAATCAATCCATGACGCCCCTACAAAAGCACCAGGCTGCTGCCAATGATTTTGTTGCAGGTGCAGCCAGCGGCTTGTCGATCGACCAACGCATCGCGTGCATCATGGGCGACTCGTTTGTACCAGCCGCCCTTATAAAGGCAGATGGGCTTATCTCTACAGAAACTGAAGAAATCTGGTTGGGTAATTCTTGGAATCCCAATTCGAAGTCAGAGATTGAGTACACTGACGATGATAAATTGATGAGTCGCCTTCTCCTTCGATGGCAATCAGGCCTACAGGATTATGCCGAAGAAACAGCTACCTTCTTCTCGGACGACCCTTCGACTAACACCTCTGAAGTCCTCACGCAGACGTGGACGGGGACGGCCTTCGAAAACCAGTACCTTTCGGTATTTGAACGCGATGCCTTCGATAACCCGATCAAGATTGAACGATTTGACTGGGTAGATGGAGCCTGGACAACGCGCTTCCTTTCAACCTCTATTGTTCAAAACGGGTTGATCACAGAAACCAAGATTCAAACCATTCATGATACCGGAGCACTCGCTAATGCGCGCCTCTATACGTTTGCATACAATGCAGAAGGACGTAAAACGGTTGAAATCCAAGAAGACTGGGATGCCAATTCACAAAGCTGGAAGCTCGAGTTTCAAGATTTGATCACCTACACAAGCTCAACAACCGTAACGTTAACCCAGGAATATGTAGCGGGAGCATGGATCGATTACTCTGAGACCAGTGTATTCTACGACAACAACGGGCTTGAGACTGAACAGGTGATCAAAGCACTGAAGCAAGGAGCGTTTGCACTCCGGTTATTGTTCAGTTATGACGGTAGCGGCAACCTGACCGAATTGGTCGCTCAAGGAGAAAATGGATCAGGAGGATGGATCAATCAATCTAGAAATGCCTTTACCCTCGACGCCGACGGAGACCCTCTCGAATTTCTATTTCAAACCTTTGACCAGAATAGCATGATGTGGGTCAATTCAAACCGTGTCATGTACGAGTATCAACAAAACGAAAAAACCACCCGTGTAGAAGAAGAACTCCCTATCGGACTGGCTTCGTTTGATCTCTATCCCTACCCAGCCCAAGACAGGGTGCATGTTGAACTTGAGCTTACACAGGCTTCCGAATTACAGGTCGACGTATATGATATCCTGGGCCGGCGAGTCGCAAACCTGACAGAAGGAACGGTCCCTGCAGGAATACAACAACTTTCCTGGCTGCCACAAGAAGCCCCAGCCGGCCTTTATTTTGTTCGATTATCTGTCGACGGCGCTATCGACACAAAAACAATCATGTTGGTCAAGTAAACGAGAATTCCTTTATTTCTGCCATGTGGGGACGATGGTATGAACTACCAAGAGGTTCATCCTTCGTCCCCTTATGCCTTATAAACGCCATGGCTCTTAATACCCCACAGCAAGTGACTACGCCCGGTTCTAAACTGTGGAACGATGCGATGTACAAAAAGCATCCCACACCCTACTCAGGCCTGGCCGGCATGGTAGAACACTTTAGAGTCCGGTCCATCAACAAAATGGCGTCAATCACCTCATCGGACCATGTCCTGGAGGTGGGTTGCGAAGCAGGAAATCTACTCATCAGCCTCCCCGATGCCGCACGGTTTGTTGGGGCCGATATTTCTGAAGCGGCCCTGGAGGACGCACAACGAAACCTCGATCAAAAAGGGCGCAAAGCCGAACTGATCGCCTGTGACGCAACAGAGGACCTCCCCTTTGAAAAAGGCGAATTCTCGGTCGTCATCTGTTCGGAGATGCTGGAGCACGTCCCTCATCCAACAAAAGTGATTGACAATCTAATCAAGATCGCCGACAAAAAGACGCGCATTATCCTGTCCGTTCCTAACGAAGAGCCCAAACTACAAATCAAGCGATGGCTCACTAAGATCGGGTTCATGCAACTGTTCATGCCCTCCATCGAAGAAGAACAAAGCGAATGGCACCTCCACGCCTTTTCAATGTCCAGCTTTCATAAATTGATAGCAGGCAAATTGGAGATCCATAAGGTAAAGCTCATTTGCGGGCTGCATATTGTTGCTCAGTGTTCGGTTAGAAAATGAAGGCTAAGGTCTCTATTATTTAAGATTCAACTATTGCAGCTACCGTTAATCTTGTCATCCTGAGCCCCTTTTGGACCAGCCTTTCCTCTTGGCACATTACTCTGCCTTTCTTTTTTAGTAGCGAACATTTAAGCTAGACAATCTCGCTGGATAATTGCTATCATTAGATTGCTGTATAGCTACTGCCCACTCAAAAGGCTCACTCCATGAAACGATCCACAACACCAATCCA
This sequence comes from Rhodothermaceae bacterium, assembly GCA_019634345.1. GTDB lineage: Bacteria > Bacteroidota > Rhodothermia > Rhodothermales > JAHQVL01 > JAHQVL01. The sequence goes on along the minus strand of JAHQVL010000348.1, from coordinate 14,827 downwards.
GGCGGATCTTAAAGACGCGTCCCGCCGAGCTTTTCTTTCACAAACTGGCGCTGCAGGCGGCTTGGGATGGCTTGCATATACGTTTCCTGCGTTGCTGTCTATCTCTGAACTGGCCTGCCAGGCACATGAAAACCAGGAAGCCTTTGTCACCTTTACGCCCGAAGAAGCGGCCGACTTTGAGGCGCTCGCGGCTCAGATTATTCCTTCTGGAGACACCCCCGGTGCTCGCGAAGCAGGTGTCGTTTACTTCGCTGATCGTTCTCTAGCAAACGTAGATCCCGTCAAACCCATGCTGCAACCTGTACGAGACGGGCTTGCAGATTTAAGAACCAGGGCGCAGGAAAAAGCAGGCGTAGCCTCTTTCGCAGCGCTCTCCGATGCCGATCAAAAGGAGCTCATTGGGAGCATTGAAAACACACCCCTCTTTGGCCTTGCACGTCTACTGACCGTATTTGGACTCTTTACCCATCCGAAGTACGGTGGCAACAAAGACAAGGTGGGCTGGAATCTTGTCGGCATCGACGACCGGCACGCCTGGAATCCGCCGTTTGGCTATTATGATGTTGATTATGACTACGAAGCAAACTACGGGGAGGGAACGAAATGATGCAGGAAATGCCCACCTTTGCCAATGCAGAAGAAGTTGACTTCGTAATTGTTGGATCCGGTGCTGCAGGAGGCGTGCTGGCCATGGAGCTTTCCCGCGCCGGCTTCGATGTCGTTGTTATGGAGCAGGGTCCGTTTGTGCAACAAGCCGCGTTCGACCATGACGACTTTGCCCAGTTTGTCGACCTCAAGTACTGGGGCGGTTCTCAAGGAGAAAACGTACAGACGTTTCGTGCAACAGAGGATGTGGAGGCCCAACCGGTTGGTTTTCCAGCAGCCATCTACGGTCAGTTGGTCGGGGGGAGTTCTGTCTTTTTTGCAGCGAATTACTGGCGCTTTCATGAGATCGACTTCAACGAACGATCCGTACTCGGCCCTATTGCCGGCACGACGTTCGAGGATTGGCCGATCTCGTATACGGAGCTTGAACCGTATTACACGCGCGTCGACTGGGAGATTGGTGTTTCAGGAGCTCCGGGCCCATTTGATCCACCTCGCTCCAGACCATATCCCTTGCCGCCTATGCCGGTGAAGTCCTCAGGTGTACTTTTCGAACGAGGCGCGCGCGCTATGGGTTGGAATCCTGAGCCTGCGCCGGTCGCTATTCTCTCGAAGACCTACAACGGCCGAGCCGGCTGCACCCATTGCGGATACTGCTGGGGTATGGGATGCGAAGTAGGCGCTAAGTCGTCGTCGCTCTCGGCAGCCATTCCGAATGCCCTCGCTACGGGCAAATGCGAAGTACGGGCGGAAAGCACCGTGATGCGGGTTGACACCGATGACCAAAACAGAGTCACTCAGATTGTTTATCTCGATCGTGACGGCGTCGAGCATGCACAAAAAGCAAAAGCGGTTATCATAAGCGCCAACGGGGCGGAAACGACTCGCCTATTGTTATTGTCAGAAAATGTACGGCACCCAAACGGGCTGTCTAACGGCAGCGGCATGGTGGGCAAGAACCTGATGTTTAACGGAGCTCCCATTTGCAACGCCGTTTTTGAGCATCCACTGAATGAATTCAAAAGCATCCAGGCCACGCGCCGGCTTATCGACTTCTACGACACCGATCCCAAGCGTGGGTTTTACGGCGGCGGCGGACTCGATGCGCGCTTCTTCCCCTCCTCACCCATCCTGGCTGCAGCCGGATTTATTCCCGGAGGGATGTCCCCAGACACACCAAGCTGGGGACAAGGATTCAAGGACAACCTGGAGCACGATTATGTGAGGACGATGACGATCATGGGCCACACTACGTCGCTTCCCCTGGAATCAAACAACATAACCCTCGACCCTGAAGCGAAGGACCAATGGGGCCGGCCGGCAATCCGGGTTACCTACCAGGACCATGCCGATGACCTGGCAGCCATGCAGTTCATGATCGATCGCGCCAAGGAGCTTTTTGACGCCGCCGGCGCGTTGAAGATATGGGCTCCGGATATCGTGCCGCAGACTGTCGGCGCCCATTTGCTCGGAACGTGCCGGATGGGTAACAATCCGGCAACTTCTGTCGTAGATAAATTCCATCGCTCCCACGAAGTCTCGAACTTGTTCATTTGTGACGGGAGCAGCCTGGTTACCTCCGGCCGGGGTCAGCCAACAATGACCATTCAGGCACTCGCTTTTCGGGCAGCAGAACACATCGCTGACTTTGCCAGAAAAGGAGAGATTTAGCCAAGACACTTACTTTCATCTATGCTTGAAGCTCAAGGTATCCTCTACGTTGCTGCCATTGCACTCTGCCTCTTTTCGATCGGGCTATTTGGTACCAGGCAACGCGCATCGGGGAGATCCAGCCTCTTTATTATTGCGTTTCTCTCCGTTGAAGCCGTTTGCTTTTTGTTTGAGTGGTTGATGATCCATCCCCACACGCCTGCAAAGGCCTTGTGGCTGGGCCTTCTTATGACCACCTCGTTCCTATCTGCTCCCTTTTTGTGGCTTTCTGCACACGAACTTACCCAGAAGTCACGCCCCCCCCTTGGCTCTCTATCAAAAGGACACTTCCTGATCCTTTTGGCAGGATTTATCCTGTGCATTCCCCTGCTTGCGACAGCCCATGGAGGGGTGGATTACGTGAATCCGAACCGAACGGTCAGCGAAGCACATAGCCTTTTTATTCATACGACGATGCTATTGTGCATCATTCTGTACTGCTTCCAGGTACCCTATTACCTGACACGAATCTACAGGCTGCTAGTGGGTCAAACAAACGTGCGACAACTTTTTGCTTCGCACCGAGGTGATGGCTCTCTTTCTAATATTCGCTTCCTCATCCTGATTTTATGCTCGGCCTGGCTGCTTGGTATCCTTCGCACGGTTCACTGCATCGTCCCGGGCAGTTCTTCGCTCCTTGAACTCTCGTTTACCTTCGTGGATGTGGGCGTCACCGTCGGAGTGCTGTATGCCATCTTTAGTCATACAACGAAGCTCGTCTCCAAACCGGATGCGGCTCCGATTGAAGCGCGTCAAAAAGCACAGTACTTTAAGTCACCGCTCGCCGAGGACGCCCGCATACGTATTCTTGAAAAGCTAAGCTATGCTATGGAGCAAGAGCAGCTCTACTGCGACAACTTGCTCAACCTCCGTTCTCTGAGCAAACACATCAAAGAAAGCCCTCATTACGTGTCGCAAGTCCTCAACCAGGACCTGAACACCAATTTCTACCGGTATGTCAATGCGTATCGTATCGAGCATGCCAAGCGGGAGTTGCTTGAAGATCCTAAACGAAACGTGTTTGAGATCGCCCTGCAAGTCGGCTTCAATTCGAAGTCTACCTTCAATACCGCATTTCGCTCGATGACGCAAACGACACCGAGTCAGTTTAGGGCGCAGGCTTAAACGACGGACTCAATCCTCAACGACGACGATTTCGAACGTGCCTGTATCTGAAGGTGGCTCAGGGCTGAGTGTACATTTGCTTTCCCAATCTATCTTATGTGTCCCCGGTGTTGCACCTGTTGTTTTGACCACAAACTTAGCCGTTTCCGACTTAAGGGGGCCAAGAGCTTCAATGGTTAAGGGATTTGGTTCGAATTCTATACCCGATGATTCCACCGATCCCGCTGTTCCAGCCTGGAAAAAAACAGATCCTTTCTCTATCGTACTAAACCGGGACGTATTGGACACTTTTATGTGGAAGGTAGCTTCTTCATTCGGCTCAAGTTGCGACTCCTGCATCTCAAGATCTGTAAGGAGTACCAATTGATCGCTCTGAACCGAGCCGGCAGATTCTGGGTCTTCAACCACGCAATACACCCCACTCTTGTTGTGGAACGATACAACAGAGTCTACCCCAACAGTACCAAGGGCGCCAACTTTTCCATCGGAGTCGAATTGAAACAGCACATTTACGGTTGTACCGGGATCGATGGTGGCCTGGCTATTGGGATCTAGCACGCCTTTCTCAAGAGCTTCAGCCGGGTTGATACTGCCTTTAGGAAGAGCGAACCAAAGAATCGTTTGATTATCAGTGTTCTTGAGGGTAATCATGGTGGGTTCGTTTTGGTGGGTAATGGCGCGACCAACTTAGGCTATTGACCGCTAAACAGCAACCAGGCTTGCCCCCATGTTCTCTCAATTACCCAACCCTACATATGGGCATCAAACCACTCCACCATCTGCTCAGGATTCTCCGAGAAATACGTATATCCTTTAAAACGCCAGGGCGTCCCTTCGATGTAATAGATCTTCTTATCGGAAACCGGTGTGAGATCATACATTTCCTGTACATCGGTCCAGCGGGAATTCATGTCATCTCTAACCTGGACAAAAAAGGTAGGAATGTTGATGTTTTTTGCCTTTGGAATGATGTTGTGGTCTTCTACACGGAGGCCAGTCAACCCATTGTAAATTGGCCCAAAGGCGTCTACGCCTTCTTCTACAGGGATCTGCATGTGTTCACAGTTCCGCTCAATGGTTGTGCGTCCTTTCAACGGAGCAACTGCAAGCAAGCAGTTGATCTCTTTGAATGCTTCTGGCTTCTTCTCCATAGCATTCAGGGTAGCATTCGCTCCCATGCACATACTCATAAGTGAAATATCATGGTCGACCGTATCGGGTCTATTTTTTATATAATCGATAGAAGCCAGCACTTCTTGCCATTCCCAGTAGCCTACACCGCTTAAATTTTTCTCACCAGACTCACTATCGCCATGGCCGCGTAAATCATACGCCAAAACATTATACCCGGCTTCATGCAATGCCTTGTATCTAGGCAGAAAATTAACCTCAAAGCCTCCGGCAAAATCTAGCCATTCCAAATGACCAGCAAACCCGTATTTATTGCCCGGTGAAAAGTGGTTGCTGATAATTACTTTGTTCGAATCGGCTGGAAAGAACCATCCTTGTATCGTTATTCCATCTTGGGTAACAAAAGAAATTTCCTCATACTCCAAACCATACTCTTCCGGTTTTCTAAGAACGGGAAGACGCGGTGGTATAGATAACCCATGAGCCAGGGTAGTAAGCATCTGGGTTTGTTGCTCGTTTATCATTATAACTCTGTTTTTTCGTTAATTACAGGTACTTGTTAAAGAAATTCAAAATATCAGCGGGCTGTTCAGTCAGGTAATGGTATCCAGCTGCCCGCTTCTTTTCCAGATCAAGCCATAACAGGTCCTTTTCGACACGCAATTCATCGTAGTACTGATTGATAGAGTCTGGATTGAGATAAGGGTCGTTTTTATTCTGAACAACCAGCGTTGGTATGGGGATATCCTTTACGTTCGGCATGAATGAAGTTGTTACCAGATCCATACCTGCCCGTTTAGAATTAAGTTTGCTTACGCGCCTACCTAAAAACCCAGGCAGCCCAAGTGCAGCCACAAAATCGGGATAAAGTAGGGGCTGTATAGCAATCATTGCCTTGATGTTTGTGTATTTTTTAAGCCCGTCCTCAACGCCATACGCATAGGTCGTTGAGGCTGCGCCCATACAAATGCTGAGCAATCCGATCTTGCAGCCAAGGTAAACAGGGTGATTTGTGATATAGTCCACTGCAGCGATAACATCTTTATGCTCTTCAGGGCCCCAGGTCACCCATGGGCATATGCCTTCCCCGCTCTCACCATGATTTCGAAAATCATACATCAGAATAGAATACCCCTGCTGAACGAGGTATTGAGCATGCTTTAAATAGGAGATATCTGTATTCCACATTTTCATCATCCCCTTGCCCTTTGGTGTATACCCTGCCTTGCTAGACTGAACACCAAAATGGGACTGTATGATAACCTTGTCGGTACCTCCCTTGATGAGCCAGCCAGACAACGTGACCCCATCACTGGCCCTAAACTGTACATTCTCAGCGTTCAATCCAAAGTCTGCAGGGGTATTAAAGACGGGCGAGTTGCCTGACTTTATCATGGAGTCGGAAAGGTATTTGGTGATCATAGCGTCAATGAGTATGTATTGGTGGCAGGTATTAACAGCAACAAAGATAGGCCGAAAGATAGATTCTCATCTATGCACTAGACGCCAAACAACTCGCTAAAAACGACATTTTGAATGAGGGACTATTCTGGAAGATTGTCTAGCCTAAATCGTTCTGGCGTGGTGCCCGTCCATGTGCGAAAGGCTCTAAAAAACGAATTGGGGTCATCGTAGCCTAAAAGAAAAGCGACCTCTGAGTGGGTGATGTTTGCCGAGCACAAATAATGTTTGGCGAGCCGTTCCCTGGTATTGGCCAGAACTTTTTTGAACGATGTACCCTCACGTTGTAAAAGCCGCTGCAGGCTGCGAGGTGTATAGGCCAGCATTTCTGATACTTCATCCAGAGATGTGCGTCCGCTCGGTAATAATTCTACGAGTGTTACATGGATGCGATCTGCAGTGGATGCATTGCTCTCTAATTCTGCGAGCCGATTTTCCAATACAGGCTCATAAAAGCGCCAGGCTTCCGAATCAGTCGTAATAAACGGCCGTTCTGCATCGGTTTTATCAAATGATATCGAGACGATCTCGGTGGCATGAATGCGAATTCCCAGGGCCTCTTCAATCATTCCAGACTCGTTAGGATGTTCCACTAAGGTTGCATGTGTAGGGTTAATACGCTCTCTCGTTGCACGGCGAACGAAGGACACCCAGAACATCAACTCCGTGACGGCCAGTGTCATGGGCACTGGATACCCCTTCCCTTTTACTGAAAGCGTCACTATATCTCCTTCGGAGACCACCTGCATCGTTAAGGGCGCGAACAAGTTCTTGTAGTGGGCGATTCGGTTCGCTGCTACAATAAGATTTGGACTTGCCAGTGCGGCCATCAATGCTGGGCTGAATCCCTCAATCGCACCAACTTTACCTAGCCGCAACCCTACGGTTATCGACCCAGCCTCATCTCCTATTGCCTGCCATAAACGAAAAAACCCTTCGGCACTCACTGAAGGTGCTTCTCTCCGGAGCAAGTCCACGGGCAGACATGCACGCTTACACACGTTATCAATGGAGAGTCCTATTTCCCCAAGGGCAATTCGCAGGGCAGGATCAAGACGATACGTATCAGGCATTTCAGAAAGGGTCTGTTTTACTAAGCTTCATTGTAATAAATGAAAATGGTCTTGGTTCAACATATTCAATGAACGACAAAGAACTTGCAAATAACGACGATTGGTGCAGTGCAAACTAAAAAATCTTTAGAATGCTGAATGCTCCAATTCTCTCATTCTGAACATAGCGATAGAATCATATGTTATGCTTCCAATTATTCCCCAAACTACTCATCCTCATAGCAAGCACAGATACCGATGAAAAAGCGTTCTCAAGAGCTTAGTCGTTACTGGCCTTTTTCATGTAGGCCGAAGGCGGTTCGCCAAATACCTGGCGAAAGAGTTTGGAGAAGTATTCGGGATCGTTGAACCCTACCGCTTGTGCAACTTCAGAGACGGTCCCGGCTTGCTGCATTAGGAGCTGGGCCCCTCTTTCAAGGCGCATCGTGCGGATGTATCCATGCGGTGATAGGGTTGTTACTCTCTTTAATGTGCGCTGTAAGTTTCTGGTACTCATGCCGGCCTCATCCGCCAGCATGTCCACAGAAAAGGTACGATCTCCTAAATGGGTTTCCACGATCTCCTTGATCCGGGATAGCCATTGCGCATCGGCGGAAGAGACCACAACTTCATCCAGGCCAACCGTTACTTCCTCGCTGAACTTCTTGCGAAGGGTCTTGCGGATGTAGATATGGTTCTCGAGCCGAGCCCGTAATTCTTCGATATTGAAAGGCTTGGTTATATAATCGTCGGCACCCTGTTTAAATCCTTCAAGCTTGCTTTCTTCCGATGCGCGGGCCGTAACTAGAAGTACAGGGATGTGGCTTGTCGCTGGCGCTTCTTTGATCGCTTTGCAAACGGCAAATCCATCCATACCCGGCATCATCGCATCACAAACAACCAGGTCTGGCAAGAGGGTCTGTACAACCTCCAGGCCTGTTGTACCGTTGTCGGCTTCATGAACGAGATAGTCTTTTTCCAGGTGATCCCTTAAAAACAACCGCATATCCTTATTGTCTTCAATGATAACGAGTGTACCCGCCTTGTTAAACTGTTTACCGAGAACCTCGGCTTCTGGAGGTTCATCAGGGAGTTTTGAGTTATTTATTGCGCCCGCTTGTTGGCTAATTTCTGCTTCCAATTCAAAAGGATTAACTGGTTGAATCTCTTGGTTTTCGCAGTCAGACAACCTGGCTGGGAGATGGATAGTAAACGTAGTACCAAATCCGACCTTGCTTTCTACCTGTACCTTGCCTTCGTGTACGTCTACCAGTTCTTTTACAAGCGCCAACCCTATGCCTGTCCCTTCATACTTGCGTGTTGCACTGCTATCAACCTGGTAAAACCGATCAAACAGACGCGGTACGTCTGCCGATGGAATGCCCTCCCCAGTGTCTTCAACGATAATCTTTACATAGGCATGATCGTCAAGTTGAGCCGGGCTCACGGCCAGCCGAATTTTGCCTCCTGGCTCCGTAAACTTAAAGGCATTGGCTACCAGGTTGACCACTATCTTTTCTACTTTGTCTATATCCACACACGCCATCAAGTGCTCGGGCTCTGCTTCAAAAAGGAGGGTTAAACCATCTCGCTCTGCACGTGGGGTAAATGACAGATAGAGTGTTCTAAAGAATCCGATCAACTCTGTTTGTTGGAGGCGCAGATCCAATCCTCCTGCTTCAAGCTTAGAGAGGTCGAGCAATTGATTGATGAGGGTGAGCAACCGCTGTGCATTCCTGTGCATCATCGGCGCATACCGGGCAATCCGATCCGGGGTTAGCTCCCCTTTTTCAAGATCCTGTAGTGGGCTAAGCAGAAGGGTGAGAGGTGTTCTAAACTCGTGACTTATGTTGGCAAAAAATCGGGTTTTGATGGCATCAAGCTCTTGCAGTTTTTTAGCTTGAGATTCGAGTTGCATCGTACTCTTTTGCAGTGCAGCGGTCCGATCTGCTACTCGGTTTTCCAGATCTACAGCGTGATCGCGTAATGCCTGCTCCGCTTCTTTAAGGGAATGCGTCATCGTATTGAAATACGCCATTAACCGGCCAATTTCATCCTGTGTACCTACAGTGAGGTGGACATCCCTCTCCCCATCGTGCACACGGCGCATCCCTTCCAGCAACCGTTCTACTGGATGGAGTAGGCCGGTCTTGAGTACGACGGGGAACAGCAGCAATACAAGAATAGAAAGCGCAATCAATAGAGCGAACAACCCTTTTGTTTTTTCATGGGTGTGCTGGCGCAGTGCAAGAGCAATATCTTCAAAAACGCCAATATTCCCCTGAATGACCTGGGGCTCCAACGGGGTAGCCGTTAAGGGACGCACTGACGCGGAAGCACCTCCAGGATATATGCCCCGCCAAATGGTGTTTATACCTAACTGATCAGACGATTGGAGGAAGGCATCCAGGTTGTTATAGTTGAATCCTATGGTACCCGAAGCATCAAGCATTAGATGGATGCTTGCATAGGCGTCGGAATTGGAAAGGGACGTGATACGCCAGGTAAGCTCAACGGCATCCGCCGTGCGATGCATTGAGAGCGCAGGAATATCGGGATTTGTTCGAGGCGCAGCTAAGATATCGACATATAAGGGAGCAATAAGAGGCTGTTCACTTTCGAAGATACCCTCCTTTGGATCCCGCGCATCACCCAACAGGATGTACCCGCTCATGTTGATGGAAATATGGTCCCATGATCTCTCATAAAAAGGAAATGAGAAATCAAGCGGTACGCTAATCCAAGAAGCCCCATCAAAGGCGACTTCAGTTCCCTCTATTGGGCTAAAAGAAGAAGCCGACTCACTGATCTCATATGCTCCCCCATTCCCGGGCGTAATTTGGATCTGCTGCCCGTCTGAAGGCAAGATCCCACTATCTGTTAAGAACCCCACTGACGAAAAACTGATCACGGATGCCATGCCCAGGGCAACCATCATTGTTGCCAGCGGCAACGCAACTATTCGGGCCTGGAAAGTTACCGGTTCAGGGGCATAACTCACGTACAAGATGGCCAGGGCACTGAAGAAAAAGAACACACCGGGGAGAATCAGAACCGTCCAAACAACCTCCGCCCAGCCCAGAATCATCACGAGCATGATGGCAACGAGTATCAACGCAAAAAACAGGCTCAACCAGGCGAAGGCTCTATACGCATTTCTTAGGCGCCGGGCAGAATCAGCAGATAGCGATGTATCCCTCTTTCTCCATCTGCTTTTGCGAAGAAACACAACGAACGCAGCGCAAAAGGAGATAAACCATACAGAGGTATACAACATGTAGTGCAAAGCGGATGCAGCGCCATCACGGACCAGTTGTACAGCAAGGACGGAGAACACACATAAAATGGCCAGGGTACTCCATCTCACAACCCGAGCTTCTCGAGAGTATGGGCTATCGATAAAGCTATATGCGAACTGGAGGTAGGCCCCCGTTGCGATAGGGACACACAGAAACTCAAGCGCAAAAGGGAGGCTTGCGAAACGCCCCCAGGCTTCCACCGGATATATGGAAGCCTGGATGAAACGCATCAGATAAAACGTTGCGATGCTTACAGCGAAAGCGAATAACCACCTCGTAGCCTCTTGTTTCTCCTCCAACCGATACAGATACACGGCCAGCACTGCGTTGAGAAGCACCAGAGAGAAGGACCGTATCGAGTCAGGAATTAAGAGAAACCAGTCCATCGATGTGTTATAGCCGTATGAGTGAGAAGAGCGTATTTTGCATAATTGTGATGCGTTTGGGGAGTACTTAGAGCCGGCGCGCGCCTGTTCCTACGCCCAGCATCTCAACCCCTCCTTCGTCCAACTCGCCTTCAGATTTGATGATGAGCTGATTCCTGTCGTTCATAGAAACAATGTTTCGGAAAGTGCCGGGCTTTCCTTCAGGCGAAAGCATGTCCCACTCCATAATAAAATCGTTCCCGTCAAAATGAGCTCGGCCTTCACCCATTATTTCTTGCGCATTCGTTTCGAAGCGCCAGATTCTGTACACATTATTGACGCGATCCCAGGTTGTTAACATCCTTAGTTGACGTTCAAAGTGATTATCCAGGGTACCCATCCCAAAGTCTATAATCCATTCGACGTAATAGCCTTTTACAGCAGACTTCACCTCCAGCGTTCCCTTATACTCCTGCCCCATAAATCCCCCCGAAAACTCATAGAGCCCAACAAACGGAGAGAACGATGCGAGGGCCTCCGTCGGAGGTGGGTAGGATTCAACAGGAGGACGATCATCTACAGGAGTAACGGACTGGGCTACACAGATTGAGGTACTTCCACCGATCAAAAAAAGAAGAACAAGGTAATTGACAGAGAAAAAACGTTTCATGATTCAAAATCGATCTTATTGATGTTTGTAAATTCGGAGATCGTTGTTCGATCTGCATAAAACGTAGGTACATCTTCCCTGAATATACCGGACAAATACCCAAAATCTACCTCCATGGCGGGTTTGTAGGGATACGTTGTCGTATTTGTCGGGATGATTGGTCAATACCTGTATAACACCACGATCAACAAGACCGTTGTCAGGATCGCCACCACCGTTCTTATAGTATTCCACCGGACCCAACGGGGCTCAAAATTGTGCCGCGCCTCCTCCAGTTCGGTCTCGCTCAGGGTGTTCAGATCCAGCGACTGCAGGGTATTATTCAGAGGCACGTTAATAGCCATTGTAGGCACCTGTACCCCGAACAGATACACAGCACAGGCTACAATGATCAACCCTAGATTGACACCTTCTAGTTGAGCAATTCCGATACCCGCGGTAGCTAATAACGCCAGAACAGACCCCGCCCAGATGAATATGAAGGAGGGTTGATTATTCTGGATAATGCCGTCCATGACTTTAAACGATTGTAGAAATTGTTGATTGCTGAATGTTTTGATCCCCGGCATCACAACGATGGTAAACGCGACCAAAAATCCGGCGACCAGTGCGCATAGTAACGTGGCTAGCATGAGAGCAATATCAAAGGCTTGCATAGTATTAAAGACGTCTTTTAAGGGGTGGGTAAAAAACCGGCCATCCCGGCCATGAGCGTCAGGATGACCGGTGGCGGATTATGAATGAGCCTGGCTCAATTGAGGGTTTTCATTGCTGACATTCCACACGCCTCCTCTTGCAGTCTCCCGCGCATAATCGGCAAAATCTTTTGGAGCCCGGCCCAGCGCTCGCTGAATACCGTCGGTAAGATACGCATTGCGCCCATCTAGCACGGTGGTAAACAGATAGTCCAGCAGCCAGACGACTTCCTTCGGCGCTCCGGATTCTCTTACGCCGGCCACAAAGGCATCATGGGGGACAGAAATGAATCGGATGTCACGCCCTATCGCGGTAGACAATTCAGCTGCGGCTTCTGCGAACGTCAAAAGCCTTGGGCCGGTTACTTCGTATACCTGCCCGGCATGCCCAGGCTCAGTCAGTGCAACGGTAGCTACTTCAGCAATATCATCGACGTCCACAAACGGTTCTTTGATATCCCCCGCCGGCAATGTGATCTGTCCGGCATGGACCATGTCCACAAAGGCCCCTTCTGAGAAATTCTGCGAGAACCAGCTTGCTCGGACTACCGTCCAATCAATCCCGCTTTCTTGTACGATTCGTTCACTAGCTTGCGCCTCTGCCTCGCCTCTTCCAGAGAGGATAACCAAATGCTTGACGCCATGACCCTTTGCCTTGTCGACAAATGCTTGAATGGAATCCGTCGCACCCGGCACGGCAAGATCCGGGGCATAGTTGATATAGACCGCAGTGACGCCTTCAAGACAGGCATCCCACCCGGCTTCGTTATTCCAATCAAAGGGGGGTGTGGCTGATCGGGATCCAATGCGGGTTGGGACGCCCTTTTCGTTGAGCCGTTCGACAATTCTTCGCCCGGTTTTACCGGTGCCGCCTAAAACAAGGGTGAGTCCAGCTTGGTGTTGAGGTTGGTTATGGTGCGTATTCATTGTTTATACCTGTTTGCGTTATTAATTACAAACAAAAAATACGGGGATCAGAGAGGCGCTTCTCGACGGTGCCCGCCAATCTTTTGACAGTTCGCGCCACAGGAGGTGACAATTGACCCTGTTAAGCACTAGACCCTGTTAAGCACTAGACCCTGTTAAGCACTAGACCCTGTTAAGCGCTAAGCCGGAACGAACGGGGTGTCTGGCCGGCCCAGCGTTTAAAGGCACGGGTAAAGGCACTCTGCTCAGAATAGCCTGTCATAAATGCCACTTCGGCGAGGGAATAGTCCGTTTGTTGCAAGAGCCGTTCGGCCAATTGCCGGCGAGACTCATCCACCAGCACCTGGAAGGTATACCCATGATCGGCCAGCCTGCGTTGCAGCGTCCGCCCACTCATCCCAAGGCTGCTGGCTACATCAGAGATACCCGGCACCCCTTCACTCAATGCCCTGGATATCTGGCCACGAACCTGGTGCTCTAACGTGTGCTCTTCCTTTACCTTCAACACCTCCGCCTCAAGGTGACTGTCGAAAAACATAGAAATGCTCTTATCGCCCAGTTGGTTGGGGGTATTCAGGGTTTCGTTGGATACCAACAAAGCGTCTCGGTCCGAATCAAAATGCACCGGGCACCCAAAGTAGGCTTCATGCTCAACGATAGAATCGGGAGCAGCGTGTTTAAAGTAGACCCCCAGCGGTGTGAAGGGTTTGGTTGATACTTCTCGACTGATTGAGGCTATACTGGCTATCGTCGCTTCGTTTGAGAGCCGCATCCCCAGGCTCCGCTCTCCTTCCCGATGAAGATGTTCATATCCGCCCTCACGCGTTAACTCAAGGGTATAGGTAGCAACATTCGTTAATACCAGGGCATAGCGCTCTGCTCGGTCGTAGGATCCACGAAGGGTAGGTGCAGACTTATACGCCAGCCCAAACGCACCATAATCGTCGCACCGCATCGCTGCTCCTGCCCTCAAAGGGATTGTTGTAGGATCCTTCTCCTGCGCTGCCAGGCGCTCGAGAAAGTCATAGTACTCCACGTCAGAAATCATATACTTAGGGTCCACCGGACTATCTGGATCAATCCCAACCGAACGCATAAGCCCGGCCTTGTCGACGTCATCGCCAACGGCCCCAAGAACTTTTCTGACAAATAAAGAAGTAATCTTTCCCATTCAATAGAAAACAGGTTGAAAGTGGCTCCCAATAACAATGTTAATACTTATGCTTTCACACGTTAAATTTCAAGCAGTAACATGGAAGTTACCTGATTCCACTGCACCGAGTATGGTAGAGAGCCCTTGGTTGACTCGGTCGTAATCTCTGAGGTGCTTAACTGGCGGCAGTAGTTGGCCTGAGCATGTTGTTATTTCGCAAGAAAGGTGTAGATCGAAGCATTACCACCACGTAACCGGATACACAAAAAACACCTATTTTCTGGATATAAAAAAGGGGTAACTGCTTTCCTAGTTACCCCTTTTTAATCAACTAATTAGTGAGAGCTTAATTCATGGTCAGCTCTCACCGCTTACTTTTTCTTACCGCCCCCTTTGCCTTTCCCACCTTTGCCTTTTCCGCCCTTCCCTTTACCACCGCCTTTGCCTTTTCCACCTTTGTCTTTGTCTTTTCCGCCTCCATAGTCCCCACTCATCGCAGAAGCCGTATTCATCAGTGAAACACCAACAATTGCAGGTACAGCCCAACCAGCTCTTTTCAGGATTTGGCGCCGACTCAACGATTCTACTTCAGGTACTGAGGGATCGTTTGGGTTTTCGTTTTCGAGGTTCATT
>JAHQVL010000038.1 GCA_019634345.1 Rhodothermaceae bacterium | reverse complement strand
GGTTGGATGCTCGGTAACGGAAGTCTGTATCGAAGGTGATTATGTAGAGAATGGAGCTTGTGTTGAGGGTAGTGTTGCTGTATGTATTGGATTGTTCTCCATTGTCGGGCAAAATACAAATCGCTGATTAAACCACTTTTATAAAGGGAATGGTTGATCGATGCATTCAATGGGGTATTTATAGCAAGGTATTTGGGATAGAGTACCTGTTAGTATGCCTTTTCCTAGCAATCACTTTGGCTTTTATCGTGTTTTGGTGCGCTCATGTTCTGAGAATAGGGACATTCTTACAGAGCCATCTTAATACCCGTTACAAACCACAGTGTATCCTTTAGCCTGTACGATTTACGTCCCTTTCTACAAGCTTGTGCTCTGTCATGCATATGCTGAAAAGGATTGCGTTGGACCTGAAAAGGCCGCTTCTTTGGGGAGAAGCGGCTTTTTTTATACGTGTAGGGTGCAGAGTGCAATGTGTTTTTTCGACTAGAGTTGGTCTTTTAACTCGGAAAGACTTGTGATGTGATCGACGCCGTTGGGTATGTTGGTGGCTTGGGGTTTGTACCAGATGACGTTCCAGCCGGCATTTTGGCCGCCTTCAATGTCTGACGTGTAGGAGTCGCCAATGTATAAAATATTTTGAGGTGCGGTTTCTGCTTTTGCCGATGCGTGTTTGAACAGTTCGGGGTGAGGCTTCATATAGCCGACTTCTTCACTGATGACGGTTGCTGTGAGGCGGTCTCTGAGTTCATTAAATCGAGCCAGTTTAGCGTGCTGTACTTCAGTGAATCCATTGGTAAGTACGCCGACAGGGTATCGGTCAGCTATGTACGTAAACGTTTCATAGGCGCCTTCGCAATAGATCCAATGCTCGGCATACTGCTTCATGTAATAGGAACCTACTTCCTCGTGGGACGCGGCACGAAGGTCAAGGTCTTGGATCAGCCGCAAAAATCGTTGTTCTTGCAAAAAAGGGCGGTCGATTTCACCATGTGCATACTGCTTCCAGAGCGCCACGTTATGCGTGTGGTAGACCTGTTGAACGGCGGAGAGATCTGTGTCTCCGAATTGCTCCTGGAATCGATTGTAAACATCGACAAGGGCGCGTTCCTGAGCTGACTTGTGGTCCAGGAGCGTGTCGTCAATGTCAAAGTAAACGAATTGAATGTCTTTCAATGTGATAGCGGGGAAAAATTACAGGGCTTTTTCCAGCATTACATACTCCTTCTCGGGAGTGCCTCCCATATGCTCCATGGCATTCATCATCGGCTTATTGCTGTCCAAAACCCAACTCATCTCAGAGGCAAAATACCCATCTCTCGGTAAATCTTCGATGACTTTTAGGTTAAGCATGGCATCGAGCCCCTTGCCCTGATGCGATTGCCTGACACCCATCAGGAGCGTGCGTCCTTCGTGGATACCGCCAAACTTTGCGCGAAGCAGGAGTTGGAACAGGCCCGTTGGAAGCAAGTGCCCGTTGCGGACGTGCTTCAAGGCCATGTTAATATTCGGCAGGGTGAGGGAGAAAGCAACCGGATACCCATCGTCTTCGAGGATAAACACAATCTTAGGGTCAACAATCTGCTTCATATCGCTCGCCATGTGAGCAAACTCAGCTTCAGTCATCGGGACGTGTCCCCAATTATTGCTCCATGCGTCGTTATAGATATCCATGATGTTTTTTGCATCCTCCTCGAACCGTTTCATATCGAGGTGACGCATCTTCAAGGCCGGATAGCGTCGATACAGCAAGTTGACACCGCGCTTCAGCTTTTCCGTCCGGGCGTACTTATAGTGAATGTAATAGGCCCACATGGTCATCGCCCTTTCAAACCCATACTCCGAGAGGTATTCGTAGTAATACGCAGGGTTATATGGCATCATGACTGAAGGACTATGCTCAAAGCCGCCCACAAGGAGGCCCGAGATGTCGTTCATGGAAGGATTTACCGGGCCACGGACGTGTGAGAGGCCCTGTTCTTTAAGCCAATTGGAAGCTGTGTCCAAGAGGGTTTTAGCAATGCCATAGTCCTCGTTGCACTCAAAAAAACCAAAGAAGCCCGTATTGTCGTTGTATTTCTTCAGGTGCATGCCATTCACGATGGCAGCAATACGCCCAACCACATTCCCTTTCTGATCATAAGCGAGGAACGGTGCTATTTTGCCGTGTTCGAAGAACGGGTTCTTTTTGGGATTGAGTACCTTCTTGACCTCAGAGCGCAATTGGGGGACCCAATTGGGGTAGGAGGTATAGAGGTCGTACTGATAGTCTACAAATACCTTGTAGTCTTTGCTTGAGACGACTGGACGGATTGTTATCGAAGTAGACGAATCGGTCGGGAGATCAATCGTGTTTACCATTCGTATGGGCGTGGCCGTTGGTTGTGTGGTGGCCGTTTGTTGTATGTCCGTTTAAGGCGTGCCCATTGACCGCGTGGCCATTCGAGTGGACTTGTCCATTTTGCCCGTTGCGCCCGATTACACCGTGCTTGAGGCCAACCTTCCTAAAGGCATCGAGAATAAAGTCGAGGTCTTCGTTGGAATGGGTCGCCATATACGATGTTCGCATGAGAGACTGCCCTTCAGGTACCGCTGGAGGCACTACAGGGTTAGCAAACACGCCTTCTTCGATGAGATCTTTCCAGAACTTGAAGCAGGTGAACATATCCCCGATTACAACAGGGATAATAGGTGATTGACTCGTCCATACATCAAAGCCGGCGTCTCTAAAGCCTGCCCGCATGTAGTCCGAGATTTCCCAGAGCCGCTCCAGGCGTTCTGGTTCGCTTTCAAGGATGTCAAGACACTTAAGCACAGTAGCCACATTTGCAGGAGGCATAGAAGCACTAAAGATATGGGCCGAGCTTGTGTGGCGGATATATTCAATCACGTCTCTGTCGCCAACACAGAAGCCACCTAGAGACGTAAAGCTTTTAGAGAATGTCCCTGTAATAAGGTCGACTTCACTCGTTAGATCAAATGTTGCGGCCGATCCTCTTCCGCCTGGGCCAATTACGCCTACAGCATGTGCATCGTCGAGCATTAATGCAGCGTTGTATTTACGAGCCAATTCTACCAACTCAGGAATTTGTGCAATGATGCCACTCATTGAGAATACACCATCAGATACAATTAATTTGCCTGCATTTGGATGCTCTTTATCTGCCCTTTGAAGCAGTTTCTCAAGTTGTTTGAGGTTGTTGTGACGGAATCTCCAGGTTTCTGCATGGCTGACCTGGGTACCCGCGATGATACATGCGTGGTTGTCCTTGTCCGAAAATACGATGTCGCCTTTCGAGGCAATCGATTGGATAATACCCTGGTTAGTCATGTATCCGGTTGAGAACAGGATACATTTCTCTTTGCCCATGAACCTGGCGAGCCGTTCTTCTAACTCCAGGTGTAAGTCCAGGGTGCCATTAAGAAATCGGCTTCCTGTACATCCTGTGCCGTATTGCTCTATAGCCTTGATAGCGGCTTCTTTTACCCGAGGGTCAGAAGTAAGCCCCAAGTAGTTGTTTGAGCCTGCCATGATTACTTCTCGGCCATCCATAATGGCTCGCGTTCCCTCATTGCGTTCGATGGGCTGAAAGTAGGGATACAAGTCGTTACTCTTCACCTGTACATATTTAGAATCAGGTGAAAAGAAACGGTGTGCTTTGGAAAAGAGGCTGGGCTCTTCTTTCACTTCGACCATCGCAGAAGTGCCATTTTTGTGAATAGCACCATTTGTGGGTGTATCATGAAGGTCAGGCATCAATGTATCTTCGTAAAGAAGGTTTAGTTTGTGTAGAAGACTAATTACGTTGCGGGTGTAAATAGAGTTTACTTGAAGTGGATATTCTGGCCCATGGAAGGGGTTTTTTCCCAATTAATTCAAGCAAAAGGCGTCCTGTCTATTACAATGCACAGTAATCGCAAAACTATAGCCGATGCTAAACACCAAAAAGTCACACTGAGTAACTAAAAAATCGAAAAAAGATTTGAAATGAGGAGAAAAGTGGCATTTAGCTATGAATGAGCAGCTCTATAAGGCGTTCCAGGTCCTCATCTGAGTAATATTCAATCTCAACTTTTCCTCCTTCGCTGTTTGGCTTATGTTTGATGTGTACCTGTGTGCTCAGGTGAGCACGTAGCTGGCTGGCAAAGTTTTGAATCAGAATATTATCACGGTTCGCAAGAGGGGGCAATTTAGAGGGGGCCGCTTTCGAAGATTCCGGCGCATCCTTTTTCAATTGCCAGGCTCTGACTTTGCTTTCCACTTCTCGAACCGAAAGGCCATTTTCGAGAATGTCGGTTAGGATTTGTACCTGGACGGATTTGTCGTCGACGGTAATAAGGGCCCGGGCATGACCCATAGAGATTGCCTGGTCGCGTAGGGCAGCCTGTACTTTAGGTGGAAGTTTGAGCAGCCGAAGAAAGTTAGCCACGGTAGCTCGTTTCTTGCCAACTTTTTTGGCAACCTGTTCCTGGGTTAGGTCACACTCATCGATGAGGCGTTGATACCCTAGAGCAACTTCAACCGGATTGAGATTCTCACGCTGGACGTTCTCTACGATCGCCATCTCGAGCATTTCCTCTGTATTCGCTTTGCGAATAAAGGCAGGAATGCGCTCCAGGCCGGCTCGGCGAGATGCGCGAAGGCGTCGCTCTCCAGAGATGAGTTCGTATTGGTCACTTCCAAGGGCTCGGACAGTGATCGGTTGAATAATTCCAAGTTGTTCGATGGAAGCAGCTAATTCGTCCAGCGCATCCTCGTCAAACTCGGTACGGGGCTGATAGGGGTTCGGGCGAACCTCGCTTACCTTGATTTCCGCAACCTCTCCTGCAGCCGGAGCTGATTTTTTCTTTGATCGCTTCGACCCAGCAGGCTGCTGATCTGCTTCATCATCTATAGTGGGTATTAGAGCCTGTAGCCCCTTGCCAAGCGCGACTTTCTTTGCCATATACACGTAACGTCTATTCTACAGCGGAAGGCGTGTAGCCTGGGGTTTAGAGTGCAAACCCGTTTGCGGCTGTTGAGGAATTATCCGGATGAGTTGAGGATCCGTTCTTGGAATCTGACTCCGTTGCAACCTCCTGAGTTTCGTTTTTGTCTTTCTCAATAAACTGTTTGTTGCTTTGGAGTATTTCCCTGGCTAGAGAAATATAGTTCCTGGCTCCCATACTAGAAGCGTCGTATAAAATTACCGGCTTGCCAAAGCTCGGTGCTTCCGAGATGCGTACATTTCGCTGTACGATAGTATGGAATACTTTTTCACCAAAATAACGGCGTACTTCTTCGGCAACCTGGTTCGAGAGCCTCAGCCGGGCGTCAAACATCGTGAGCAATACGCCTTCGATTTCCAGATCTGGGTTCAAATGTTGACGAACAATCTTGATCGTGTTGAGTAGCTGACCCAATCCTTCAAGCGCAAAATACTCCGTTTGAACGGGAATAAGTACAGAGTCTGCGGCGGTAAGGGAATTGAGGGTTAAGAGACCGAGAGAAGGAGGGCAGTCGATGACGATGAAGTCGTATTTCTTTCTGGCACGAAGGAGCGCTTTTTTTAGAATGCTTTCTCGCTCAACCACATCGATCATTTCGATTTCAGCACCAACAAGATTGATGTGACTGGGTATAATGTCGAGGAAGGGCATATCCGTTGAGCGGGCGCCTTCTTCGGTAGTAACCTGCCCGATTAAAAGCTCATAGGTGGATGCCGTTGCGGAGCGAGGGTCAATACCTACACCAGACGAGCAGTTTGCCTGAGGGTCAATGTCGATAAGCAGGGTAGTATGCTCTGTGGCAGCCAACGAAGAGGCTAAGTTAATGGCTGTCGTGGTTTTTCCTACGCCGCCTTTCTGGTTGGCTACCGCTATTACTTTACCCATGTGATGTGGTGTGCGTTGTGGTGAAAATCAACTGTGAAGAATAAAGAACTTCAGTGACAAGAACTGTAATAAACTTGTTTACTTTTGTTGAATAAGGTATGAGTTGGGGGCGTAAGTGGCTGTGCGTAATTAAAGGTATGAAGAATTGCTATGTCAAACCAGTATTTGGTATAATGAAATTGACATGCAGGCAAATCATCGAGTATGCCCAGCCGGCATATATGTAAAATCAACAACCGGGTAGATGGCGCGGCGATTTATTCTTAAGGCGAACAAAGATAAACCGGCTCCTAAGGAGTTGACTATCGACTATGCGTCTCAGTTGAACGAACAGCAGTTGGCTGCCGTTATGGCCGCCGGAGGACCCTATTTAGTTATTGCGGGCGCTGGTACTGGAAAAACGAGAACGCTGGTCTATAGAGTCGCTTATCTGGTTGAGACTGGTGTTGCACCAGAACAAATCATACTCCTTACGTTCACACGCCGCTCTGCCAACGAAATGCTGACAAGAGCCAGCAGTATATTGGATGGCCGTTGTAACCGCGTACGTGGGGGAACGTTTCATGCGTTTTGCTTGACGGTGTTAAAAGAACACGCGCCTCTTATTGGCTTGCCTGCAAATTTTACAATTCTTGATGCCTCAGACGATGCCGATGTCATCGATGTGCTGCGAACCGCGAAACGATATAATAAAGGTGCTTCTCGATTTCCACGTAAAGGGACGCTGCAGTCTATCTATTCCGCATCCGTAAATCGCGAGCTTCCCGTAGAGGAGGTGCTGGCAAATCAGTATCCGCATTTTCTAGGGCATATGGAAGCTATCCAGGACCTGCAGATTGCGTACGAGGAGTACAAAAAACAGCACGGACTTGTCAATTTTGATGATTTGCTTCGATATACCGTTGATTTACTTTCAACAAACGATACCGTCCGCCAGAGAGTGAGCACATCGTGCCGTCATCTGCTCGTTGATGAGTACCAGGATACCAACCGGCTGCAGGCTGAGCTAATCTATTTGCTTGCAGATGTACACCGGAACGTAATGGTTGTTGGAGACGATGCGCAGAGTATCTACCGGTTTAGAGGCGCCGACTTTAGGAATATCTTCGCTTTTCCCGATCAGTATCCTGATGCTCAAATCTTAAAGCTTGAACAGAATTATCGATCGACGCAGCCTATCCTGGATGTCGCCAACTACGTCATACAGCGGGCTAAGCATAAATACGATAAGCATTTATTCAGCACACTCAAAGAAGGTGAGTTACCTGGGCTTGTTGCCGCACCAGATGAGCGATTTGAGAGCCGATTTGTATCGCAAATGGTTCTTCAGCTTCGAGAAGAAGGCATTCCGCTAGGGAGAATGGCTGTGCTTTTTAGAGGTAGTGCCAATTCCTTTGATCTGGAGGTCGAATTAGGCGAGCGGGGCATTCCCTATGTAAAGTATGGAGGCATGAAATTAAGCGAAGCGGCTCATGTAAAAGATGTGCTCGCTTATCTGCGTATCCTTGAGAACCCTAAGGATGCAGTGGCCTGGAATCGTGTACTGCAGTTGCTGCCCGGCATTGGGCCCAAAACGGCCCAGGATATTGTGACCTGGGTAACTACTGATGCAGACGACCCGTTTGCTCTTGAGAATCGGCCCTTCTCACCCCGGTATATAGAAGCATTAAAAGCCCTCTTCGGGGTGTTGCGTCCTTTGCTAAAAGAGGCAACGTCTTTGACGCATGAAGTAGAGGCCATTATCACTTATTATGAGCCGCTGCTAAAACAAAAATACTTTGAAGACTACCCGAAGCGGCTTCAAGATCTGGAGCATTTTATTGGATTGGCAGAAAATGGGTCGGATCGTTCCTCCTTTTTGTCATCTCTGGCATTAGATCCGATTGAACTTACTGCCCTAAATGCCGTAGCCATAGATGACGATGAGGCGCCGCTGATACTGTCAACGATTCACTCGGCAAAGGGGCTTGAGTTTCAAACAGTATTTCTCATTCATGCCCTGGATGGCATTATTCCGTCTGGCTATTCTTTAAAAGAGGAAGAAAGCCTGGACGAAGAGCTCCGGTTGTTGTATGTTGCAGTAACGCGTGCAGAAAGAAATTTATTTATTTCATATCCTGTTTTACAATATCGCAGGCATCATGGTGAAGTATTATCTAAACCTAGCCGATTTGTCGATAATGTGCCCCAGCATTTGCTAGAGCCCTGGTCCCTTATCGAAGAACACGCTGAAAGTCAGCCTGATTCTGATGCGAAAACAGGGAAAACAGATAACTCATCTGATGAGGCCTTCTTGCCCTTTTAGGGGATGTACGTATGCAACCACCTTCATCTTCTCAAAAATCAGTTTCTGTAGAACATGACCCTGTTCAAGGAAGTGTGATCGTGAAGACCGCCGATTTTTCTGATCTGGATACGATCAGAGAATTAAATGTGGCTATCTTCAACGAAGAACGGGTGATCAATACCTTCGATCGTAAAGATTTGCTTATGCTTATTGCATACGTTCGGGGAGTGCCTGTAGGGTTCAAGATAGGTTACCAGCACTCGAACAGTGTATTCTACAGCGCAAAAGGAGGGGTATTAGAATCCTTCAGGCGGCAGGGGATCGCGCGTGTTTTACTTGAAGAGATGGTCCAACAAGTCAGGAGAATGGGGTATCGCCGATTCATTTACGATACCTTCCCCAACAAAAATCCAGGTATGACCATTCTGGGCCTTAACGAAGGGTTTAAGGTGGTGAAGGCGGATTTCAACTCCGTATATAAGGACTACCGTCTGCAGCTAGAGATAGAAATCTAAGTGTCCAATTCAGGTACCTTGGCTTCTCTATTTAAGCTTAAAGGTGATAGGTAGAGACATCTTCACATTTACCTTTTGTTCTCTTTGCATACCGGGTTCGAACCTCGCCTGGCTTACTGCGCGAACGGCTTCTTCATCGCATCCTCCCCCAATACCTCGAACCACTACTGGGTTGAGAACACGTCCGGTTTTGTCAACGACAAATTGGATGAATACACGCCCCTCAATACCCGCTTTCTTCGCTTCAACCGGATATTTGATGTTGCTTTGAATCGATGCCAGGCCTCCAATCAACTTAGGCATTTGCTCTACGATCATAAAGACTTCGTCGTCGGCATCGGCGTTATTGGTTTCTGCGGGAGGAGGTATATCTTTTTGTTGTGGGCTAGTTGGCGCCAGTTCTTCATGTACAGTTTCTTCCGCAATTTCGTCTGCTTGATTGTTGAAGATACTGGTTCCATAGATGATACATGTAGCAACCAGCACGACGATAAAGGCGGCCATCGCCATTTTTTGAGAGGACGTATGCTGGGTGTTTGAATCTTCTGTGTTCTGCATGGAATTATGTAGTCATACGAGGTGTCGGGGTTGTAATAGTAAAGACCAGGGCAGTATGTAAAAGTTGCTCTGAGGTTGGGGCAAAATGTGCGCACCCTCTTCGTTCAGCCAAAATAAAAAAACGGCGTGTCATGAAGATTTCTGCTATATTGCAACAGTAATTGGTTGTTCGACGTACCTTTTTTTCAGGACGTTTAAAAGCAATAAGCCATTGTTTAACCGTCCGTTTCTGATTCCACCATCCTGATCTGAATCCTGTGCGTTTTCTTCTCGAAGTCTGGGAAAGCTTATTTACCGCATTAAGGGCAATCAATGCGAACAAGCTTCGGTCCATCTTAACCACGTTGGGTATTGTCATTGGCATCACGTCTGTGACCGCTATGGCAACAGTCATAAACGGGATTGAACAGGAGTTCGAAAATGACATGTCTGAATTAGGGGCCGATGTGCTCTATATAGAAAAGTGGCCATGGAATCGAGGGCCTGGTTTCAAGTGGTGGAAATACATAAACAGACCTGATATTACCGCAGATCTTGTTGAGGTCATAGAGAAACGGTCAAAATTTGCTGTTGCAGCTGTTCCTGTAGCCAATACGTCCCGTACAATTCGATTTAATGATAAGACGCTTTCTGGGGTACCTGTTCAAGGTTCATCAGCAAAATATCCGGACGTATTTAGTGTGGATTTGCAATCTGGGAGGTATTTCAGTGACCTGGAGGATCGAGGTGGGCGTCAGGTGTGTGTGATTGGTGCATCGGTTGCTTCTGAGTTGTTTCCTATAGAAGAACCTATCGGTAAATACGTTCGCCTATCTGGAGTCAGAATGCGGGTCATTGGCGTGTTGGAGAAGAAGGGTTCTGGTGCTGAGTCTCAGGAGTCAGAGGATCGCCAGATACATATCCCATTTACTGCATTTAAGAATAATTTTGGAGTCTCTAAACGAAGTATTTCCGTTCGTGTCAAAATAGCCAATTCCGATTATGTAGAAGATGCGCGGGATGAGTTAACGGGTATCGTGCGTGCTGCACGAAAGCTAGAGGCGCAAGAAGAGAATAACTTTGAAATTAATGAGCAAAAAACATTGCGTGAGCAGCTTGCTCCTGTGAAGTTAACGATCTATTTGATCGGTATTTTTCTTACTGCACTGTCCTTGTTGGTGGGTGGAATTGGTGTGATGAATATCATGTTTGTATCCGTTAAGGAGAGGACCAAGGAAATTGGGATTAGGAAGGCAGTGGGGGCAAAGCGGCGAACGATTTTGCTACAATTTATGATTGAGGCAATTACCATCTGTTTGATTGGAGGGGCAATAGGCGTATTGATCGCTATGGCATTAATCGGTGCTATCAGCCTGATCTTGCCGGCTGCCTTACCCGTCAGTACGGTTATTGTGGCGTTCATAATTTGTGTCTTGGTAGGCGTCATCTTTGGTATGGCGCCAGCCTGGAGTGCTGCGAAAGCCGAACCTATTGCGGCCCTGCGGTACGAATAAATCACATTTTTAACTTCAAACCTCTGTAGTTCTCATGGGATTTGGTGAAGCATTCAGAATGGCGCTTGATTCTTTACGAGCCAATACAACCCGATCTGTATTGACTCTGCTGGGGATGATTATCGGTGTGTTTGCTATTATAGTGTCGGTTACGGCCGTTGAAGTGATCGATGTGTACTTCAAAGAGTCGATGCAATTCTTAGGCAGCTCGACCTACAGCATGTCTAGATACCCTCCTTTTGGGAGAGAAAGTGGAGGCCGGCAAAGCCGCAACAGGCCAAATATTACGTACGAGCAAGTCGACCGGCTGAAGAAAACGATGAAGATTCCGGTGGTTGTCAGTGTCGTTGATGATTTTAAGTTTGGTGCAGTACGATATAAGGAAAAAGAGACGGAACCGAACCTGGTACTCCTGGGGACGGACGAAAATTTCCTGGGTAATTTCAGTTACGAACTTGAGCAAGGTCGTTTTATAACGGAGCAGGACGTGCACTATGCACGTGCCGTTGCAGTCATTGGTAAACAACTCGTCGATGAGCTTTTCTCAAACGAGACCCCTCTCGGGAAAACCATTCGTATGGATGGGCAACGGTATGAAGTGATTGGGGTCCTAAAAGAAAAAGGTAGTTTCTTGGGATTTAGCCAGGATAACCGAATTGTCGCTCCCATTACGAAGCTGTTTAATGTATACGGTATACCGGATCGCAACATGAACAGCGTAAGCATGCGCGTACTAAGGCCTGAAATGATGGACGCGGCCATGGAAGAAACGATTGGCCGAATGAGAGTTATCCGTGAGGTAAGGCCAGGAGAGGAAAATAACTTCGAGATTTCTACAAACGATTCATTTCAGAGTATCACAGATTCGTTCACTGGAACGTTGACCATGGGCGGTGCTTTTATTGGCTTGATTGCTTTGCTTTCAGCTGGAATTGGGATCATGAATATCATGCTTGTTTCTGTGACTGAGCGCACCAGGGAGATCGGCATTCGCAAATCAATTGGTGCAAGGCGGAAAGATATAATGCGTCAGTTTCTGTTAGAGGCATTCTTTCTTTGTCAGATCGGCGGTCTATTAGGTATCGTATCCGGTGCGCTTGTTGGAAATGCAGTGGCTATATACTTTAATATCACTGCCGTCTTTCCCTGGGACTGGGCAATCATAGGTGTGGTTATGGTGACAGTGATCGCAGTTGTATTTGGTGGCTTCCCGGCACTCAAGGCTGCAAGATTGGATCCTATTGAATCACTCCGATACGAATAGTTTACACTTCTTTTCCAACATACAAGGGACACATCATGGATGTAGCACATCAAACATCAGCTAAAGAAGCTGTTGGAATTCATGCTGCACAACTCGTTCTAGATGGCATGAACGTAGGGCTTGGGACAGGTTCAACTACGGCTTTTGCAATTCAAGAATTAGGACGCAGAATACGAACAGAGGGCTTATCAATCAGGGGGGTACCGACCTCATTTGCTGCTGAGCGGCTCGCCCGAAACCTTGAAATCCCGCTTGCCACGTTAGATGAAGTGGCTCATCTGGATATCGCACTGGATGGTGCCGACGAGGTGGATCCGCATCTAAACCTGATCAAAGGACGAGGCGGAGCGCATACGCGAGAGAAAATTGTGGCAGCACTGGCGACCGAGTTTGTCGCTCTGGTTGATGCCTCCAAGCTGGTTACACAATTAGGCAGTGTTAAACCTGTACCTGTGGAGGTATTGCCCATGGCTGTCTCTCCAGTAATGAGAGCGCTCGAGCACTTGGGCAGTACGGAAATGCAGATTCGGATGGGGCAGAAGAAAGACGGCCCGGTAGTTACCGATCAAGGGTTTTGGATTGTTGATGCGCATTTCGGAGGCATTGAAAACCCCAATGAGCTAAATAAAGCAATCCATGCGATACCCGGAGTCTTGGATCACGGGTTGTTCATCGACATGACTCAGCGAGTGCTAATCGCAGAAGTAGATGGTACGATCCGTACGATGGAGAAAGGATAACAGGCTATTTCCCAGAAGATATCTAGAGTGTATTCAATAAAAAAGGGCTGTACCAACAGGTACAGCCCTTTTTCTGAATTTTCCGTACTTGCCGATTTATTTCAGCTTAAACGTAATAGGCAGAGACATTTTAACAGGTACTGCCTTACCGCGCTGACGACCTGGCTTAAACTTAGCCTGGCTAACTGCGCGTACAGCTTCTTCGTCACAACCAGCGCCAATACCTCTTACTACTACAGGATCCGTTACCGTTCCGTCTGTATTTACAACAAACTGAACGAATACACGGCCTTCAACACCCGCTTTCTTAGCAATCTCAGGATACTTGATTTTGCTCTGAATGGAGCCAAGTCCACCAATCAACTCAGGCATCTGCTCTACAATCATGAAGATTTCTGGTTCTTCTGGTTCTTCTTCAGCTGCTGGTGGAGGAGGTAGGTTGATGATTTCTTCGTCCAATTCAAGAGATACGTCTAGATCAAGCTCTTCGTCTTCTAGAATCTCATCGTCAGGGACTTCAATAGGTACAGGAGGTTTTGGAGGTGGAGGTGGTTTCTCAATCTGCTTCGTCTGTTGGATTTCTTCCATCTGAACGATTTCCTGCTGAACTTCTTCGATCACGAAGGAGGAATCAGACTGAAGCGAAATTCTAAATGCGGTAATGAGTACTACCAGGGCGAGGATTGTACCGACTTGCATAAATACCTGGTATCTACTGCGAAGATCGGCCTTATCTGTTTTCCGTACGGGCATGATTAATTCTCTTGCTGCTCTTGATTTCGTTTTTATAAACGACCCAAGAAGATACTAAAGGATGCGGACAAATATCAATGCTTGCTGTCTAAATTGTATGAGTTTCCATGAAACTACAACCAAGACACGTCGACTTTCGGAAAGTTGCCACACGCTGCAGGGGTTAATTACAGTGTAGGGGTCAATTTTCCAATGGGATACTCTGGTGGGTAGTATTTTTGACGACTAGGAATCGAATTTGATTCCTAATCGTCGTTTCGAGTGTTGTGTTACGCGTTTCGGGTTAGTTTCGAGTTTATTGATGTTTAGCGGGAAACCAACCCGAAACACGAAATTCGGAACCCGAAACAGTTAAAAAGCCTACGGGCTTTTTAACTTGTCAATCTGCTCCTGAAACCATCGGCTGCCGCGGGGGGAAGAGAGTGATTTGCCTTTTTCATAACTGGCAATCGCATTCTCTGTATTTTCGAGCTTCTCCCATATCTGTCCCTGTACTCCATATACATCGGCAAACTCATCGTGAAGCTCAATTTCTTTCTCAAGTACATTGAGCGCTTCTTCCTGGTTACCTTGCTGGCTCAATTGTTCGGCAAGGCGAGTCAGTACGCCTTCTCGGAAGTCGTAGGCAGAACCACCATAATAGGCTTCTCGCAATTCATCATAATGGGTAAACACCTCATCAATCCCGTCTGTCTCAAAGGTTTGCGCCAATACCTGGTCTAAGCGCATAGGCTTGGTTACCTGCCTGTGGCAGGTCATGCAATTTACTTCGACGCGCTCCTGAGATGTGCCCTCAAGCTCAGATAGTTCTCTAATGTACTCCATATTGATGGTACGAGTCATTCGCACCATGGCCCTTGCTTTCTCTTTTGCTTCTTTATCATCTGCAACAAAATCGTACTCTGAGAGAGGCCCTTGGCCAACATGACAGTAGCTGCATCGAACACCTAACGCATTGGTCCATCCCCTCATAATTCGAGATAGCTGCTGGCCATCGATAGTTTCAGGTAATACTTGCAAGTTTTCCGACTTATCCGGCCACTCGAATTGAGCAGAGCTGGTGGAGGTCAGTGTAAGCTGAAAACCAAGTACCAGAATGAAGGCAAAAAGCAGGCGTGAATAGGGTGTGCGCATGGTAAGAGGAGGGATTGTGGAACGTGTCGAGGATAGTGGATCGATTAAAGTTCAATGTTTAATGTTTAAAGTTCAAGGTACTTTTATCTGAATCTTAAAAGTATAAAAAAAGCATTCTCGAAGTAATTTGCACCCTGCACTCAAAACGTAATCGTCATGAACGCGGTTGTACCATTCGGAGTGGGTACTACCTGGAGCGTCAAGTCTTCACTCACATCGAAGTGTAGGAGATGGGCACTAACAAAGGACTCGATCACACCCAGCCCCCAAATACCGAACGTGAGAAGGATGTTGAGATCGCGCCGGCGTCGGAATTGATTGCGTTGGGAGCGCAGGTTGGAGGCCAATGAGGCTCTTCGTGCAGCCTGCTCCTCTTCCGACAAACTTGCGTCTGGCACTTGATCGTTCATGCTTAGAATTTCTGCGTAATCATCGGCAAAGCTATCTCTGTATTGTTCAGGGCGGTCCGCTTCATCAACATCACGAAAGGCCGCATACAAGGCGGCATGGCGGTAAAGCAGATAATTCTTATTGGAGGAGTACACCAGAAACCCTCCAAAACCCAGGCCGGCGTAGTAGATACCTGCCCGGATGTATTGCCGGTTGTAAATCTGTCCCCATCCAGGTACCAGCAGGGCGCGAGTGAGAACGCGTCCGGGTGTATGGCCTTTTGGTAGAGAGCGTAGCAGTGTAGAGTCCGGAATGGTTGATTCTTGTGCGTGTGCCGTTGGAAATGCACACACTGATACAACGAGGATGCACCATAGCGTGCATCTCCATCTGTAGATCCAGGACGTGTTACCGGCTCTCTTCAAAATGAACTAAGACGTTTTGGGATTTAGAAACCAGATCCGAGCTCGTAACCAGGTGTAGGAACCCATAGCCGTAAACAGACCGATTAAATTAGCTAGCGAATCCATTGGATCCGCAGTACGGCCCAATGGAAGGGCACTCTGGTACAATTCGGTGAGTATCGCATAGAGAATACCGAAAACCGCAATCAGAATCTTCCAGTTTTTTTTGTTCTCAGAAGCAGCTTCCAGCCACAATAGGCCGAACAGAAAGAACAGGATAAAATGCGCAATCTTGTCTGGCTCGAACAAATCAAAGTTAATCTTTGGAAGCTCATTTCCTGGTAAGGAACAGGCAGCCAGAATGGCCAGGGTCCAGATAATAGCAAGAATAGTTGCTGGTCGCATAGGATTTTAATAATACCGCTTTGAAAGGACGGTCCGAATATGGCGAATGAGGTCCGAAGCACGCATTGTCGAGGAATGAAATTCACTGGTATACGAGTCGGCAGCAGTGAGGCCTATATGCAACGCACACAAGGCAGCATCAATAGGAGAGAGGCCCTGACTGAGAAGGCCGGCGCATAACCCGGCCAATACATCTCCAGTCCCCGCTGTAGCGAGCGCATTGTTTACTCCTGGGTTTATATAGACAGATCCGTCTGGAGTCCCCACTAAACTAGGGGCTCCCTTAAGAATTAACACGCAATTCCAAGAGACCGCGTATTTCTGCACCGTCTCTACAAGATTTCTAAGATCTACATCGCCTCCAGCCAACCGTTTAAATTCCCCGAGGTGAGGCGTCAATATCCATTCACCCCTTGCGTGTTCCTTGAATAAATGGGTATGTCCCTGAAAGACATTGAGTCCATCCGCATCCAAAATGATAGGGCAATCAGTATGGGAGGTCGCCAGGGTTCGAATAAAAGACTGTGTTTCGGGAAGCTGGCCCATGCCGCAGCCGATCAAAACGGCGCGAGCTTTTTGGAGTCGGGGCGCAAGGAGTGCGAGTGCTTTTTGGGTGTCGATGCCGTTGCTGCTGGATGGAATGCCCATTGTCATCACCTCAGTCATCTTGCCTGCAAGTACAGGCTGGATGTCCTCTGGTGCAGCACATACAACGGCACCGCTGCCCGATTGCTCAGCAGCCAGGCAGGCCAGTGTTGCTGCACCGGTTAGACCACTCGAACCGGCAACAATGAGCGTCATACCCACACTGTATTTATGAGCAAATAAAGAGCGTTCAGGCAGCCGGCTTTGGATCCAGGCATGATTCGGTGTACGGGCGCATCCATCCATAGTAGCGGCATCCTCGAGAATAAATCGAGGAATTCCGATCTCTACTGCTTTTGTGATACCGGTGTATTCATACCCCTTTCCTAGAAAAAGTCCACTTTTATGTGCCCCCATCGATACAGTCAGATCCGCC
>JAHQVL010000037.1 GCA_019634345.1 Rhodothermaceae bacterium | reverse complement strand
GTTGAGGGCAGTGCTTCTACAGAAGCAGAAGCGTTGCTCGCGGGTATCGAAGGAGCTATGCTTGTATCATGGCCCCTGATGTCCAGCGATTCCATGCGTGCGGCAAAGAAGTTTGAGTCCATTACCAGCAGTATTGTGAACAAATTGCTGGCCTAGTTCCTTTTTTAGTGCGAAGTGCACATTAATGTATCCCTTTACTTACCTACTGGTAAGTAGAATTTTAAAGAGACAAAAGCATTATGACAAACAAAACACCTATAGCTCTTATCGTTGGTGGTTCCTCAGGCATGGGATTGGAATCAGCACGACGACTTGCGTCCTCCGGAAATGAAGTCTGGATTCTCGGGCGTAACTCATCCAAACTGGCTCTCGCCGAGGCCGAACTAAATCCTCTCAGTGACGCCGCCGTTCGCTCCATACAGATTGACCTGTACGAAGAGGACCAGGTTGATCAATTGATTAATGAAATCAACACCTCTGATCGCATCTTTAAATACCTGGTGAATGCAGCAGGTATGTTTGTGCCTAAATCTTTTCTCGAGCATACGAGAGCAGACTATGAGGGCTATATGGAGCTGAACCGAGCGATGTTTTTTATTACGCAGGCCATTGCTGAAAAAATGAAAGCCCAGGGCGAAGGCTCCATCGTCAACATTGGTTCGATGTGGGCCAAACAGGCCATCAAGGCAACCCCTTCTAGTGCGTATTCGATGGCGAAAGCAGGGCTTCATGCGCTGACGCAGCACCTGGCAATGGAACTGGGCGACTATGGTATTCGAGTTAATGCGGTGTCGCCGGCTGTAGTGGTAACACCGGTATATGGCGCATTCATTGAGCCTGAGAAAATCGAAGATACCTTAACCGAAGGATTTGGTCCTTTTCATCCAATAGGCCGAGTAGGTAGAGTGGGTGATATCGGCTCGGTAATTGACTTTTTGCTGTCTAACAACTCTGACTGGGTGACAGGTGCGGTATGGGATGTGGATGGCGGTGTAATGGCAGGCCGAAACTAATGTATCTCCGGGCAAAAAGCAGCCCGCAACTAGAAGAATGAACCTCCTTAGTTCGGGCTGCTTTTTTACTTATATTTGACGCATGAGAATTATTATTCTAGGTGCCGGCCTATCAGGATTAACAGCGGCTTACAAGTTGAAAAAACAGGGCGCGTATGTAACGGTGCTGGAAGCAAGAGCGCGCGTTGGTGGGAGAATCTGGACCAAACGCTTGGAGGGAGATACACCGGCTGAAGCGGGTGCAACATGGTTTGGCATGAAGCACACGTATCTGGTGGATTTGCTGAAGGAAATGGAGGTAGGGCATTTTGAGCAATATACAGAGGGAGCGAGCCTCATTGGGTCTGCATTTGATTCGTCGTTAAGGCGATTTTATATCCCGAAAGACGAACCACCAAGCTACCGCATTGAAGGGGGGAGCACGGCATTAATTCGGGCATTGGCAAACCGAATTGAGCCTTCGTCACTGCAGATGGGGGCACCTGTTGATTCATTGGATTTTACTGGTTCATCCTGTAGAGCCACAACACACAACGATACCTATGAAGCTGATGTACTAGTATCAACCCTACCTCCCCGCCTTTTGGCCCAGTCGATCAATGTAACGCCTGCGCTTCCCAGTACCTTGAGGGAGTTAGCATTAAACACACAAACGTGGATGGGCCGATCTGTTAAGTTTTTTGTTGCATACAAAAAACGGTTCTGGGTAGACAACGAGTTCTCAGGTGCTGCATTTAGCCAGGGAGGTATCATCCCAGAGATGTATGACCACACGAGCAGCGATGGTGTGCACTTTGCCTTAAAAGGATTTCTCTCCGATCGTGCTTATCAGTTGCCCCTCGAGAAACGAAGAGAAGCTGTGATCAATCAACTGGTGCACTATTTTGGCCCGGAAGCGAAGAAGGTTGCTGAGTATGGGGATACCCTCTGGGGCGGAGATCGCTATACGGATGCCACTGATCTCCCCGATCTTTTTCCTCATCAAAACAACGGCCATCCTTTGCTAAGAGAACCCCTTTTTGATGGACGGTTCCTCATCGGAGGCTCTGA
Organism: Rhodothermaceae bacterium; assembly: GCA_019634345.1. Taxonomy (GTDB): domain Bacteria; phylum Bacteroidota; class Rhodothermia; order Rhodothermales; family JAHQVL01; genus JAHQVL01. The sequence goes on along the minus strand of JAHQVL010000037.1, from coordinate 5,225 downwards.
AACAGCCGATGCGTTTCCCGGCTACATGGATGGCGCTGTTAATGCTGCGCTTAGGGTGGTAGGGCAGGTTATGAGGTAAATGGCCTATAGATTGGCGGAAAGTTGCGTTTAACCAACCTTTCACTTAGTCTTTCGCCTTTCTGTTTTTTATTACCTCCGCTACAAGCCAATACTATCTTATCAGAGGACACTTGATGAAGAAAATTGTACCGTTCCTTCTTCTGCTCGTTTTGTGCATGTGGAGTGCACAACAACTAGCAGCACAGACAGCCCCCGTTCCGAAACATATCGCCCCTTATTCGCTTTCATCGGGCACTTTCAGTGCGCCGCAAGGGCAGGCTACCGATGTTGTTTTTAGTGAGACCGTCCGTGTTAGTAATGCACCGTGGCTGCGCCTAATGTTCACCGAGGCCAATCTGGGTAGAACCAGTTACTTGAGATTGACTTCACTCAAGGACGGAGCCGTTCAGCACCTAAATGCGCAAACCTTGCGTCAATGGCAAAACACCTCTGCCTATTTTAACGGGGATGCCGTTCAGGTTGAATTGTATGCAGGGCCTGGTGATTCGGGCGTGTTTGTATCGATGAACGAGATCCTTGTGGGCGACTATGGAGCTCCCGGTTCCCAAGACACCCCTCTTTCACAATGCGGACCCGTCGATGACCGCGTGTTTTCTACAGATGCTAAAGTAGGGCGTATCATTGATATCGGTTGTACAGGTTGGATCATCTCAAATGGGAAATATGTAACCGCCGGCCACTGTGTAGCCACTACGAGCTTGTTGGATGTGTTTGAATTTAACGTACCTAATTCCCTTGCTGATGGTACGCTGCAGCATCCTGGCCCTGAAGATCAATATGCGTTTGACGTAGTAACTGCATCTGCTAACGGTGGGGTTGGTAACGATTGGGCCGTGTTTACCGTTTTTGATAACTCTGAAACAGGCTTACAGCCTATCGCTGCGCAGGGCGAATCCTTTACAGTAGCTCAAGACCTTGGGCCGGCTAATATTCGAATTACAGGTTTTGGCGTTGATGACGGCGATGAGAATCAATCACAACAAACTCATGTGGGCCCCAACGCAGGTTCTTCAGATACCACAATGCGTTATCAGACCGATACAACGGGTGGAAACTCTGGAAGTCCGGTGATTGATGATGCAACGGGCGTTGCCGTTGGGGTTCACTCTCATGGAGGATGCTCCACAACAGGAACAGGTAATAACAGCGGTACCAGTACATTTAATACTGATTTCTGGGTGGCTCTAGATTTCACTACGACTGGTTTGCCGGTTGCCGGATTCACGGTATCGACCTCTCTCTTAATGGCGACGTTCACGGATACCAGCTCTGACAGTGATGGATCGATCACTTCATGGGCATGGGACTTTGGTGATGGAAACAGCTCTTCTAGCCAAAATCCAAGCCATACCTATGCGGCTAACGGGACGTACACAGTTACACTAACTGTTACTGATAACGATGGAAACATGGATAGTGCTTCTTCCTCTGTTACCGTAAGTGATGGTACTGGTCCAAGTACAATGCACGTTGAGGCTATTTCCGAGGGTGTACTCGTTAGAGGAAGCGGAAGTGGTTCAGCTGAAGTCACCGTCACGATTCATGACACTGATGGAAATCCAGTTGCTGACGCTACGGTCTCAGGTGAGTTTAGCGGTGATGTATCTGGCACACCTGCAGGTGTTACTGATTCCAATGGTGAAGTTGTACTCGTTTCAGATACGTTTACTTCGCGCCCTTCAGATATCAACCTTTGCGTAGCGAGCGTCAGCCATGCTTCATTGACGTATGATGCAGCAGACAATGCCGACGCTTCGTTTGCTTGTGAAGTGACAGGTAACCAGGACCCGGTGGCTTCGTTTACGGTTTCTACAACTCTATTAACGGCTGATTTCACAGACTCAAGTACCGATAGCGACGGCTCTGTTGTGTCTTGGAGTTGGGACTTTGGAGATGGGAATACATCTACATCCCAAAATCCAAGCAATACGTATGCAGCGAGCGGGACGTACACCGTTATGTTGACCGTAACTGATGACATGGGTGCTACGGGCTCTGCCAGCCAATCCGTTACAGTAAGTGACGGTTCTGGTGGAGGCACGATGCATATTGAATCCATAACCACTGTAGTGAACCGCGGTGGAGGAAGTGGGACAGTCGATGCAACGTTCCTCATCGTTGACGAAAGTGGAAATCCTGTGGATGGTGCAACTGTTTCAGGCACCTTCAGTGGTGATCTAAGTGGTACTGACTCTGGAGTAACCAACTCTAGCGGTGAAGCGGTGCTGACCTCTGATTCATTCACTAACCGTCCGTTTGACCTTGGGACCTGCGCGGATGATGTAACTCATCCCACGCTAACGTATGACTCAAGCCAAAACAGCGACCCTGGCTTCGACTGTTCAGCAGCTGCGCCTTCTGAAGCGGATGGTACTAGGGGCGGCTTTATTTCCGACGTACCGAACGAATTCGTAATTGATCAGAATTATCCGAATCCGTTTAATCCAACTACACTAATTACATACGGATTGCCTGAAGAAGCTCAGGTAACGATCCGGGTTTATAATATGCTTGGTCAGGTTGTAGCAACGCTTGTTGATGGGCGCCAACAAGCAGCCGGCAAGTATGATGTTGTGTTTGATGCTACCCATCTATCAGCAGGTATTTACCTGTATACGATTGAAGCTGGTAGTTTCCACATGACCAAGCGGATGACGTTGTTGAAATGATGTAGTAGATAGGATTATCAAAAGAACCCGGCAGATTATCTTCTGCCGGGTTTTTTTTATAGGTGATATGAACCTCCTTATGAAGATTGGATGCCACGTTTGTGTCTGAGAATACAGTCGGAATACGGTTGTGCTTGACAAGTAGTAAGAGATTTCTTATTTAATAGATACTAACTATTAATTATTTAATAGTTAGATTGCATGGGCCTAAGCAATAAGTCATTATTACTCAAATCCGAATACCATGAACACTCACATTAGACGGTTATTTGCAGTCGCCATTTATATTGCGCTCATTAGTACAGCATTCTCAGCTCAAGAAGCAGAGGCTCAAAATGGGCACCTAAGTGAACTTGTCCACATTGCCGACTCATTGTATCAAATTGCACTCAATGTACCAGCAATCGAACAAGGTGATTATCTCCTTAACTATCGTATTCATGTTGATTCATTGCGAGAGCAACACCTGCAATTAAACAGGGAAGTAATGGGACAAGCTGAACGCTCTGTTGGGTCTCAAGGCGGTCCTATTACATTGATGAATAACAAAGAATTCAATAATCTATCCAGGGCCAATAAGGTAGCCGCCGATCATTATTTTGCTTCTCTTGTGGTATTACACAAGCTGTGGACTAAACGACATGGCACTACTGGTCGCTCGATTTTACGGGAAGAAGACGCAATTCTAATAAGTAATAGTGTCAAGACCATCGAGCGTATCCAAGATCAATACCAGGGTAAATGGATACCGTATGAACAAAGCAAATTTAAGGATTCCCCAACTATGACAAAGGAAAGGTATGAGGAGATGATGGAGGAGACAGTAAATGTGCTAAGAAGTAGCGAGCACTTTTATGAGACAACCGAACGCCTGGAGGCTGAAAGGAAGCTTCTCTCTGTATTACTATAACCAATGTTGTATCATGCAAAAAGGCGTAATGAAGTGCATTACGCCTTTAAATACTAATCGAGAGATGGGTCAACCAGCCACAGCAGTTACAACGAATAGCAGAATGATGGTAACAACTAGAACGCCCATCACGATAATCACCTCACTACTCTTTGTCGCTTCACTATGCAGTGGATTGTAGGGAGCTTCTTCTACTTCCGGAGGATCCATTACAGCTGCTTCTTCTGTTGTCATGGTATAAAAATGTTTAAGTGTATATCATCGTTATAAATATGTGGAAATTAATTGGTGTAATCAAGCGGGGCTTGATTACACATTTCGTGTTCCGGGTTTCGTGTTCCGGGTTTCGAGTTTCGGGTTGGTTGCGTGTTGAAGACATAGAACTCGAACCAAACCCGAAACACGGAACACGAAACGCATCAAACAGGCATATTTGATGCTATAGAGCCCCCGAACTTTCTACCCATTGGACGGCGTGTTGCATGAGTTCGGTTGCGTTATGGAGGTCGAGTTTGCTTTTGATACGTGCTCGGTATGATTCTACCGTTTTCACGGAAAGGTGGAGCCGTTCTGCGATATCTCGTGTAGTTAGTCCATGGCCGGTAAGCTCAAACACTTCCAGTTCCCTGTCGCTGAGTAACTCGAGCGGGGAGGAGGAGTGGATATTCTTACCTGTTAGCATACCCATTAGGAGCCGTTCGTTGATTTCTTGGCTGACATAGATGCCTCCGTTCAAGACACGTTGCACGGCTTCGACAATCACTTCTCCCGCTTCCAACTTCATTACATAGCCGCGAGACCCTGCACGGATGGCACGTTCCGCATAAAGCGCTTCGTCATGCCTGGATACCACGACGATTTTGATATCCGGCTTAAAAACCTGCAAATGTTTGATTAACTCTAGCCCACTCATGCCCGGAAGCGATATGTCCACGATGGCGACATCGGGATTGATTGATTCAAGCATATCCATGCAGGCTTCTGCACTGTCACATTGGCCCACGATATCCATGTCTCCTTCGGTTTGAAGGGTAAGAGCAAGTCCTTTCCTCATGAGAGGATGGTCATCGACGATTAGTACTTTGTTTTTCATTACAATTCTTTGGCTTCCCCATTGTGGGGTTGAATGTACCCGTTTCTAACCGGAAGAGTGCATGTAAGGATGGTGCCCATCGGAGTCCCTGGACGAATGTCTAAGGATGCACCTATAAGAGAGGCTCGGTGTTTCATGATCCGAAGCCCCATACCCTGGTTACTTTTTAACTGTTCCTCATTGATCCCGATGCCATTATCCTGAACCCGGGCGAGGAGTTTCTCCAGGCTACCCAGGACGACAACGCGGAGCTGATTTGCCTGGCTATGCTTGGACGCATTGTTGAGTGCTTCCAGCACGATCTTATAAAAATGGGTGATACGTTCTGGAGAGATAGACGGGATCGTCCCGACAAATTCTACGTGTACCGTTATGTCGTACAGGGTCTCTATGTTCGACTTGATGCGAAGGATAGCCCCTTTCAGCCCTCCCTGGGCAATATCTACCGGCACTAACGTGCGGGTCAGTGCAC
>JAHQVL010000347.1 GCA_019634345.1 Rhodothermaceae bacterium | reverse complement strand
GGGCGACAAGTCTTGAAGCTTGTAATACGTGCTGCTGAATCCCGCTTTGTGGAGGGCTTCGTACACCATCAAACAGCCTGTACAACAGAAAAAAGGGCCTTGCCCAATTGGGTAGGACCCAACGGGCAACCCGCAATGGGCACATGGTGATTCTGGAGAGCATGTATCAGGCCCAGAGAAGCTATGCCGAGTAGAATCCTCCATGCTGTCCTAAAACTCTTTTCGAATGGTTGTGTACACGATAAACGGATCGGCCACTGCTTCGATGCGGAAGTCCCAGAGCCCTGGTGTCAACGAGGGGAAGGGGGAGGTATAAAGACCTGCTGTCTGAGAAGGTGCGATAGCTAGTTTTGCTATTGGTTGTGCCTTTTGAGGCCTCAATGCATACACCGAACCAGTAAGCCCTTCGACCGGGTTTCCATTTGCATCCAGGATGCTCACGAAGAGTACAGGGTCTTCATTGTCTCTCTGGACGGATATCGAAATGTCCCAGTTCTGAGCGTCGCTTTGTGCTCTTCGTTGTGCTTCTTCATCCCAGGAAATGGCTTTCTCGTAGTAATCCTCTACAATCTCAGGGCCTCCATCGGATTGAGAGGCGACGACAACGCCCATACTCCAGGTAACACCGAGTAAAAGGAAGCCTATTATCAAGAGGGGCCAGCCGATATGTGGAGGAATACGTTTCATGGTTATTTTGAGGGTCCAAGTAAGGGGAAGGTTACTGTTTTTGTTGTACTGTCATCAAAGATGAGGTTAAATACACCTTCTACATCATCTTCGATAAACGCCGTTTCCGGAATGATGACAAAGGCTTCGACGCGTTTCATCTCGAAAGGAGCTAGAGGCGTGGGGGATACGCCAATGATCCGAGTTTCTGTATTAGCCGGCTCGATGACCTGTATTTCAAAAGAAACAGGGGTGTTCTTCAAGTTTCGAACACGAAAGCGAAGCCGGTTTGTAATGCGCCCGTCTTGCAATACCGTAAACGGTTCGCCTACATTGCGGCCGACATTTATGTCGTAGGAGCCGCGGCTGGTGAACGCAATGGCGAACATAGAGACCAGGGCGACCAGCAAGACTCCGTATACCACGGTGCGCGGACGGACCGCGCGTGTTTTCTTGTGTTCCAACTCGCGTTCAGAGGTATAGCGGATAAGCCCCCGGGTTTTTTCAATCTTGTCCATGATCGAGTCGCAGGCATCGATACATTGGGTACACGCTACGCACTCCATCTGTAGTCCGTCTCGAATATCGATGCCTGTTGGGCAGGTCCGAACGCAAGCGAAACAATCAATACAATCGCCTTTCGCTTCAATTTCTCCAGCGAGCTCTTGCTTGATTTTCTTTTTGCTTCGGCGTGCACGGGGTTCGCCGCGGTTAGGATCATAGGAGACAATGAGCGAGTCTTCGTCCATAAGCACCGACTGAAAGCGGGCATAGGGACATGCAATGGTACACATCTGCTCTCTGAAATAGCCAAAGTCGTATAAGATGAGCCCAGTGGTGATAGCCATCATCAAGAAGAATCCCCAGTGCTGAGCTGGGGGCTGGGTCATCCATAGAAGCAGGCGTTCCCATCCTACAAAGTAGGAAACAAACACATTGGCAAGAGCAAGAGAAATAACCCCATAAATGGCGAACCGAAGAGATCGGCGCCAGATTTTGTCCCACGTCCAGGGGCCTTCATTCCGTTTCTTACGCACGTGTTCTTTGCCTTCGATCCATCGTTCGATGGGGCGGTAGACGAATTCCAGATAAACAGTTTGAGGGCATCCCCAACCGCACCATACGCGGCCAAAGAGTGCCGTGAAGATAACGATGCTCAATAGAGCGGCTATACCGAAGACCATCAATAAAAACGTATCGGTAGGGAAAAACGTCATACCGAAAATGGCAAATTCTCTATTGATGAAATCGAGCAGAATCGCTGGTTTTCCATTGATTCGAATGATGGGTAGAAGCACAAAGAAAGCGATCAACCCCCAGCCGAGGGCCAATCGTTTCCAGTAAAAACTGCCCTTGCTTTCTATTGGATATAACCATTTCCGCTTTCCGTCCTTTGTCATGGTAGACAGGACTTCCTCGGGGGCTTCCAAAATGCCGATATCTTCAATTGAAACGAATGATTTCATGACGAGCCAGGATGCTATCCGCTTAAAAGGCCGTTTAAATAGCCGTTAAATAGGGCCTACGATTCGATCTTTTCTCCTTCAGGCGCCTTAGGGTTGGGTGGGTTCGTGCCTTCAAGGGATCGAACAAAGGCTACCAGCTCAGCGCGTTGCTCTGGGGAGAAGGCTCCTTCCCAGGGAGGCATTCCTTTTTCAAGGCTGCCCTGAGTGATAATTGTGTAGATGTCTACATTGGTATTCCCTTTGATCCAGTATTCATCCGTAAGATTGGGGCCGATGAGACCTTGGCCGACATCACCATGGCAGGCAGCACATACCGTTGCATAACTGGCAGCCCCAGCCGTGATTTTTTCTGAATCACCAACATAGGAGCCTATCGTCTCCTCATCTACAGTAAATGCAGGTTGCGCTGCTGCATGTTCAGACCGGATGGTCGCCAGTTGTGCAAGGCTCTCGTCTAAATCCTCTTCATACGTATTGATAAATCCAAATACATTGATTCCGAGAACATAATAGACGGCAAAAATAGCGGTCCCTACAAAAATCCAGACCCACCAACCGGGCATCGGGTTGTCATATTCCTGAATGCCATCGTAGGTATGACCCTGGATAAGTTGATCTTGAGAAGTCCCGGAGTCATTTCCAGGTGTATGTTCATCTTGCATGGGAGTGCGTATGTTCTTAGTCGTTAAGGGGAATGTGTTTGGCTGCGTTGCGATCTTCTTTTTTCATCGTAAAGGCCCATACTATAATGAGGGTAAACGCAACACAGAAAGCGATCAGCCCGATAATCGGTAGCAGCCCGCTGTCTAAAGATTGAATGACGTCTTTGTACATGGTTTCTTGAAGTTCAATGTTTAAAGTTCAACGTTTAATGTTTAAAGTTGGCTGGGTTTAATAATCACGTCCCTCATTAAACGTTAAACATGGAACTTTAAACTGATAAAGTTTAATCCGCCGAGGTTGCATTGAGGTCTGTGCCTAGCCGTTGTAGGTAGGCTACTAGAGCAATGATTTCTTTGTCGGCAAGGTTGGATGGACCGCCTTGAGCGGCTACTTCGTTGGCGATTTCTTGGGCTTGCGACTGGGCAAGAGCTACCGGGTTTTCCATCTCTTGTGCGGAATACGGTACGTTCATGGTGTTGAGTACACGCATTTTAGCGGGAAGGTGGGAAAGATTTAGCTCTTTCCGGAGCAACCAGGCGTAAGGGGGCATAATGGATTGCGGACTGGTTGATCTTGGATCCTCCATGTGGCGCACGTGCCAGAGATGGGGATACTTACCGCCTACGCGAGCAAGGTCGGGGCCTGTTCGTTTTGATCCCCAAAGGAACGGACGTTCGTAAATGGTTTCTCCGGGTTTCGAGTATTCTCCGTAGCGTTCCAACTCGTGCCTGAAAGGCCGAATCTGTTGAGAGTGGCAGTTATTACACCCTTCTCTGATGTAAATATCGCGGCCGGTCAGTTCCAGGGGCGTCCATGGTTTCACCGACGAAATGGTAGGGACATTGCCTTTCACCAGAACGAGAGGGATAAACTCTACAACACCCCCTATAAGTACGGAGATCGTTGTAAGGATTGTAAAGAGCAAGGGCCATCCCTCAAGTTTTCTATGCCGGCCGCCTACTTTGATTAATCGTTTCATTGTTTTTCGGTAGAGTTCAATTAGTGGAGACGCACCCTTTATGCAGTACCCAAAGCACCGCTTCCTGCTGGAAGGTCGATAACAGGGTCCTTGCGTTCTTTAGGGGCCAGTTTGATGGTTTGATACACATTGATCATCATGAGAACCACACCAACCAGGTACATCGATCCACCGATCATGCGGGCCCAGTACATGGGAATAATCTGGATAACTGTTTCCATGAAGTCAGGGTAGAGCAGGCGACCGGCTTCGTTAAATGCGCGCCACATCAGCCCCTGGGTAATTCCCGCCGTGTACATCGAGATTACGTAGACGAGAATTCCAATCGTTCCAATCCAGAAGTGAGCATTTGCCAGTCTGTTGCTCCATAACTTTGTTTTCCACAAGCGAGGGAGGAGCCAGTAAATCATGCCGAAGGTCATAAAACCATTCCAACCCAAGGCACCTGAATGAACGTGGCCAATGGTCCAGTCCGTGTAGTGGCTCAGTGCATTCACGCTCTTAATGGACAAGAGTGGACCTTCAAACGTCGACATGCCATAGAATGTGATGCCGATCACAAACATTTTGAGGACAACGCTGTCACGGAGTTTATGCCATGCACCGCGGAGCGTGAATAGTCCGTTGATCATTCCGCCCCAGCTTGGCATCCATAACATCACAGAGAACACCATTCCGAGGGTAACGGCCCACTCGGGCAACGCTGTGTAGTTCAGGTGATGGGGGCCTGCCCAGATATAGATAAACACAAGGCTCCAGAAGTGAACGATGGATAGCCTGTAAGAAAAGACAGGGCGCTCGGCTGCTTTTGGAAGGAAATAGTACATCAACCCGAGGAAGGGCGTGGTAAGAAAGAACGCTACTGCGTTATGGCCATACCACCACTGGATGAAGGCATCCTGTACACCGGCGTAAATGGGGTAACTATGCATGGCAGCCCATGGGATGGCCAGGCTGTTTCCGAGGTGTAGTACAGCTACCGTTATGATGGTGGCAATATAAAACCACAGCGCCACGTACATGTGCTTTTCGCGTCGTACACGGAGGGTGCCAAAGAAGTTAAAGGCAAACACGACCCAGACCAACGTGATGGCGATATCGATGGGCCATTCTAGTTCGGCATATTCCTTACTCGTGCTAATACCTAGAGGGAGTGTAATCGCAGCCGAAACGATAATTCCTTGCCATCCCCAAAAGTGGATGCGACTCATGAGGTCGTTGTACATGCGGGTTTTACACAACCGTTGCGTCGAATAGTAAATAGCCGCAAAAATGGCGTTGCCGGCAAACGCAAAGATCACCGCATTGGTGTGTAATGGACGAAGGCGTCCAAACGTCAGGTATTCTCCCATATTTGCTGGCCAAAAAGGGAGCTGAAGGGCAATCAGAACACCTACAAGCATCCCTACAAATCCCCAGATGACCGTTGCAATTAAAAACAACTTGACAACTTGATCATCGTAGGCTGATCTGTTCTTGATATGGTGAGAATTCTGATTCGTACCCGTCGAAATTGAGTCCGTTTGAGTAGAGGAAACAGCCATAGTTACAAAAAAATTGAGTGTTTAAAACGTTAATCCTGTTTGCCGTTAAGTAACGACGACTACGCTTTTCATCATGCAGGTACAGTCCTGTCAGGCATGTAGGGAGTGTTTGTATAGTGGGTGTGGGGGGATTCCTTACGTACTTGTGAGTCTGAAGTGAAACCCAGGAACTTACTTACCACATGGTAAGTATTGAGGTGTATGAACGATACAGCCGAACGTATACTTGATACCGCACAACTGCTTGTGCAGCAACGGGGTTTTAATGCCTTTAGCTTTCGTGATCTCACAAAAACACTTGAGATAACGAATGCGGGTATCCATTATCACTTTCCGACGAAGGTATCCTTGGGCAAAGCACTTGTAACCCGGTATACGCGCCATTTTATGGACGCGCTTTCGGGCGTTGATCAAGCCTCTGCCAGTTCAGAGGATCGAGTCAGGGGATTCGTCAAGATATACAGTGATGCTCTAAGGGCGAATCGATTCTGCCTTTGTGGGATGATGGCAGCTGATGCACTTACATTACCTAAAGAAATTCACGATGCCGTGCAAGTGTTCTTTGACACGACATCGAAATGGCTGATGGAAGTTTTGGCAGAAGGGAAAGGCAAGGGAGAATTCAATGTTGAGGGCAGTGCTTCTACGGAAGCAGAAGCGTT
>JAHQVL010000346.1 GCA_019634345.1 Rhodothermaceae bacterium | reverse complement strand
TATGATGTTGTGCGCCTTAAAGTGCTTTCAAGGTAGCATTGGATCTGTCATCGTGTATCAGACATCGCATTCAAGGCTTCATGGAGTATGATGTTGTGCGCCTTAAAGTGCTTTCGAGGTAGCATTGGATGTGTCATCGTGTATCAGTAATCGCATCCCAAGTTACCTTGACGGTGTTCTTGCGCACCATAAAGTGCATTCGAGGTTTCCTTGAATGTGTCATCGTGTATCAGTAATCGCATCCCAAGTTACCTTGACGGTGATCTATGGTAGCGACAATCACTCACTCAACGGAACGCAAGCTGCAATCGCAACGTCGCATAGCCAAGATCAGGATTGGCTAACGCAAACCGATAGTTAGCCAACACCTGCAGGATGTCAGTGAGATATGCTTTATAGCTGACTACACCAGACTCAGTCTCCCCAAAGCCGCGATCGAGCACGTCGAAGGCGGCATAAAACTGGTGCATCCCAAACAATTTATACCCCACAGTTCCGGTGTATCCATAAGCCGTGTCAATCACGGACCCGCTGCCGAAGCTTGCTGCGATGAACTCTACTCGCACCAACCAGCTTGCCGTTACGATTTCCCCATCCGCTCCCAATACTATACGTTCCCCGTTTGAGAATCCTATACTGGGAATGTCTACCAGTGTGTCTTCGCTGTACGCCCCATTGATCCCTACCTGAGCACCTCCTACCGAAAAGGGTCTCGCCCAACTAAGGCGTGCCGTATACATGAACTGATCGTTATCATTGGATTCTAAAACAGCGCCATTTCCATTAAAAGCCCCAGCTTCAAGCGTCAACTGATCGTCTAACAGGTGAAGCCTTAGCGCAACGCCGATTTGTCTGTTCGGCGCCAATGCCTGTACAACCCGGGACCGCTGCGCAAAGGGCAAATCTTCCGGAAAGAGAAGAAACTCGCGACTGAAAGGACTCTTGAATAAGCCAGCATCAAGCTCCAGGTTGTCAACAATCGGTATGGTAAGCTGGGCATCTAGAATAGACGGTGACCGGACAAAATCCGCCTGCAAAAACAGCTTAATACGGCCTTCCCAAACGCTGTTTAGCCTGAGCCGGGCTGCCGGAAGGGAAAAGCTAAGTTGCCGGGCGGCAGCGGTGTTTCCTGTATAATTGAGTTGGTGCTGGGCAAGAAACCCCAATCCTACTTTTAAACGTGTATCCTGCAGAACAGGTATGCCTTGTGGCGGCTCCCCGGCCTCTTGATCGGATTGTGCATACAGGAGGGCCGGACTCATTAAGACCAGTATAAATAAGAGGAAGCGACTCAACATTCTTTGACGTGATCGATGATACCTGCCTCATACGATTACTGAGGCGGCAGATGGAAAGCAGATAACGTACATAGCGTAGAGAAATGCCGGAGATGTGCGCTAAATCTGCTTGTACTCCTCAATCACTTCACATCTAGCCGAAATAAATCCCCAACGGGATGGCAATAAATCCAAGCGTGAATAGAATGCCCAGCCCAATGCCGACTTTATATAACACCTCTCGATTTCTATCATTGACCAGTCCCAACGACTGAGTGGCACTCCAGAAACCATGGCTTATGTGCATCCCAACCACCACCATCGTGATGCAATAGAATACGACGTATCCCAGTTGCTCGAACCGCTCGGTGACGAGGCGCTCATAATGACGTGCCGGTTCACCATGAATCATCGTTGCGTATCCCTCAGCCACACCAGGCCCAAATCTGAAATAGGCTACGTGTATGAATAGAAAGACCAACATCAGCAAGCCTCCCCACAACATGGTACGCGAAGCGAGTGTTTGTTTGCTCGGCGCTCCTTTGGTCTGATACCGCTTGTACGTGACCGGGCGCGCCTTACGCGTCTTAAACCAAATGGAAATCCCCATGACCACGTGATACAGAATCAGAACGGCCAATCCAATTTCTATCCCTCGCAACAGCAGCCCAAAACCTTCTAATGTATGCCCGTATTTGCTCACTGCCTGGGGATCACTACTGAAGATCCGCAAATTCGCCAACAGGTGCTGTGTGAGATAAATGATTAGAAAGAGCCCGGTCAGCCCAGTGCTGACTTTACGGAGGACGGGCGAAGTGAAAAGCGACGATGCGCCTGGACGAGGCGGAGCAGAGACAGACATGGCTATTCGCTGTTTATTGCTTGATGTCTTGGGTGGTAGATTACAGTACACTTAGCAATCACATTCTATCGAATACATTCGATAGAGTTGCACTAAATCCGTTCAAGATCTCAATAATAAACAACAACACATCACAATGCAGCGTTCAGCATGCAGAAGGCTGAACAGGATTGCCGTCAGCATTCTGAACGCTGCACGCTTATCTATCTCACGTCATAGCGAATAAACGACAAGAACGCACCGGCAAATGCCAATACAGAGAAAACACTGAGGATACCGAGGTCAATAATCGTCGGCTCTACAGCTTCTTTGTAGGTCTGTTTGGGAGCATCGAAGCGGGGCAGTTCGGCAAGGTCGAGCGGCTCATCATCATTCGCGTTGCTTCCAGGACCTCTGCGGCCTCGGTTGGCTCTCCGATCTTCCTCCCGCTTGGTTTCGACAAACTGCGTGAAGGTGGTCCGGTAATCTTTCATCGCATCCTCGTACTCATTCTTCAACGAAGTCCCCGTATCAGCGAGGTTCATCGCCGTGAGCTTGTACGCAGAAGCTGGTGAAAACCGGGACAAGGTAAAGGCCAACTTCTCTTGCGCCATTTTCTCATTGCGCAGTTCTTCATCTAGCTTACGTGAATGCTCATTCATTTCATCCATGGTTGCATCACGAGCCGTTGCCTCTTCTTCATCCCACGCCTGCCTGTTCGCCGCCATATAATCATTGCGCTCCTGCTCCGTCATGCCTTCCATAGCAGTACGACGTTCTTCCCACAGTTTGCTGCGTTGCATCCCATACGCTCTCCATCGATCTGTGCGAAACCTGTCTTTTTGGCTTTCTAATTCAGCCACACTTGTAACCGGTGCTATCTGACCGGCGGTCATCGTTGCCGCACGAGGTACAATAAGTACCAGGCACACCCAGGCTACGAGGAGAACAAGGAAAGAAACGGCAGATCGTTTGGTAAACGCAGAGACCAACAGGCCAAACGCAATGAAGAAGGTAAAATACAGAATCGAAGAACCGATCAACGTGAGAACACGTGCCCAATCGCCTCCATCCATGGGAATGCCAAAGATCATAACCATGAGCATGGCTACCAGCAAAGGAATAATCAGCGGGACTGTAAGGCCCACCCATGAGCCTGCAAATTTAGCCAGAACGTATTGCGCGCGAGGGACTGCATTAGAAAGAGCCAGCTTCAACGTTCCTCGTTCACGTTCACCGTTAATTGCATCATAGGTAAACAGGATAGCAAACAAGGACAGTACAACCTGGAAAATAAAGGTGAGGTCGACAAACCTGAAAACGGCAAACAGGGTGTCACTGGAATAATTGCTGTTTTCTAACTTGGGCTCGACCCATGTGCTAATTTCAGCAGAGCGGCCAATATCATTATTTACACCAGATACAAAGACTTGCATCACAGAAGGTTTACGAAATACAACATTTTCGATTCCCCACCAGGACGACTCCCCCATCATCTGCTGTTCACTCAACTGAACGGCTGTGTTGTATTGGTCCACTTCGTTCTTGTATTCCTGAATCCCCACAAAAACACTCAACAAGATCAACAACGAGCAGACCCCAAAAGTAGCAACAAACTTTGGGCTCAAAAAAATCGATTTAAGCTCTTTTTCGAATAATACACTGAACATAACGTTATATAGAATTATCTTACATCATATTTTAAAAATCGCACAAAGGCGCCGGCAAAGAACAGGAGGTTAAATACCATGAGCAGAGCCATATCAGGGAGAGCGCCGTTAATAAACTCAGAGGTTTCTGGCTCGACGTATTCGTATACAGGCAGCTCGTAGGGGTCAATAGGATCCGCTTCTTCATCGGAATTCATTCGGCTCCACCAACCTCCTCCCATTCCGCCTGTTTTCTCGTTTACAAAGGTGGCATAGGTTTGCTGATACAGATTTGCCGATTCAACAAATCGCTGCTTCAACTCCAGGGAGGTCCCAGCAAGATCTGAAGAAGCAAGAGCAAAGGAGGCTGTTGGTGAAACGCGGGCAATATTGAGCGCCAACTTCTGCTGGACAAACTCTCTGTTGCGCCGGTTTTCATTAAGCTGTTCTGCTAGTTTTTGTTGTTCTTCTTCACGAGCATCCGCCAATTCCGACATAAACCGACGGAATCGTGCCATGCTTTCTTCACGGCTTTCGTTTTCACTTGGAGGGTTGCTGCGCCAGAATTCGCTCATTTGCTTCCGGTCCTGGTCCCACAGTTCATTTTCCAGCGTTGCTTTTTCATAGTTAATCTGATCCATAGAGGGTACGTCTACGGCGCGGCCGGAAAGCAGTACTGCTGTACGTGGGATAATAAGAACCGCAAAGATCCAGGCCACCAGCAGGAGGAGGAACGACGTTGACGAATGTTCTGTAAGGGTTGAAATAAACACCGAGAGGGTCAGAAAAACGCCAAAGTACATCAGGCCACTGAGAACGATCAACCCGAGGCGAGCCCAAAGCCCTCCATCCATAGGAATTCCCATAACCACCAGCAATAAAAAACCAACCAACACAGCAAGGAGAAGCGGAATGACGAGTGCCAGGAAGGACCCCACCAGTTTGCCAAGTATGTATTTATCACGCGGGACGGAATTGGCAAAGGAGAGGCGCAACGTTCCTCTCTCCTTCTCCCCATTGATTGCATCAAAACCAAACAAAATCGCAAAAAGGGAGAGTACCACTGTAAAGATGAACTGAAGATCTAAAAACCGGAATACCGCAAAGATGGGATCCTCATTAAAGCGGCTGTTCTCACTACTCAACTCTCCCCGGGTCTCTACGTCTACTGTGCGCCCAATATCATTAGAGATTCCAGACACAAGGGCAGCTAGAGGTTGAGGCTCCAAGAAGATGCGGTGATCCACTTCATTCCAATTGGTCAATTCCTCCATCTGGCGCAAGTTTTCAGAACGAGCTGCTTCAAACTCGTTCATACTCACCTGGTAATTACGGGCACCCACATAGAATGCAAGCAAGATGAGAATGGCACAGACAGCGAAGGTCGTTGTAAACTTCGTGGACCCAATAATATCCCGAAGCTCTTTTTCAATCAATAATCGTAACATAACTTTATCTATTTATAAGATCCCTTCTCCTCTCTCCTTTCTTGTGCAAATACTGCCTATCAGGCTACCTCGTCCATGTATCCAGCCATAAACTCGACATACAGTTTTTCGAGGTCTTCACCGACGAGTTCATCTTTGGTTCGCTGCATCACCAGTTTGCCGAGGTTCATGATCCCTACGATATCTGCCACTTCCTTCGCGCGGAAGATATCATGCGTAGACATCAAGATGGCTTTCCCTTCTTCACGCAGCGTGTTCAGTAAATGAATAAATTCAAACGCTGCCTTCGGATCGAGGCCACTCGTTGGTTCATCCAATAAGATGGCCTTCGCATCTTTAAGAATAGCAATAGCGATCCCACATTTCTGACGCATCCCTTTTGAGAATCCTTTGAGTCGCCGATCGTGTGCCTCTTCTTGAAGCCCTACCCGAAGAAGAACTTTTCGATAGTCCTCCTTGGTGTACTTTGTCTTTCCGCCAAGTTTCACAAAGAAGTCTACGTTTTGCAACGCTGTGAAATTCGGATACAACATTACATTCTCAGAAACATATGCAATGCGTTCTTTCGCCTTTAAAGGTTCTTCGTGCGTGACGATCCCATCAACTACAGCCTGGCCCGTTGTAGGCTCAATAAAATTGAGGAACAGGTTGATTGCCGTCGTTTTTCCAGCCCCGTTACCGCCAAGCATTGCATAAACCTGACCCGTTTCCACGGTCAAGTTCAAGTTATCTAATGCAAGATGACCGTCTTCATATCGCTTCGACAGGTCAATGGCCTGGAGCATAGGTTGATTTTTTGATTCCATGATCTTTTCAGTTCAAAGTTCAAGGTTCAAAGTTCAAAGTTTGGGTTCAACGTTTGGATTCAAACAACATTGAACCTTGAACTTTGAACTTTGAACTCTACATATTATCTCCTCGACAATCGAATACCAAACACTACGATACCTACAACCAGGCCTAGAATGAGCAGGACTAGAAGGAGGGTACCCAGAATATTGGCTTCGGGCTCAATTTGGATGGTTACGGTTTTGTCTTCCCCACGAATCGGCAAATCGTCCGATAAGGAGGTTGTTTGGACACGGACTTCATACCTACCCGGTGTGACGTCCGCAGAAGGTGAAAACGTCAATTGGATTCGGCGCTCTTCATTGATGTCAAGCGATTGAATCACATCAGGGTTTATAGTATCCGTCCAGTTCAAAGGAGGATCTGCCTCAACACGCACATTATTAAGGCTCCTGGTTCCTTCGTTTACAACCTCCAGATTCACACTCACCGTTTCATCTGGTTTGATTGTATAATAGAGCTGAGGAGCACGGACAAGGATTTCACCGATTCCGCGTGGAAGCAACTCAAGCCTGGCGTACCCTACCTTAAGTTCTTTGATTTCCTCTTCCGTCATCTGCCGGCCACTCAGATCTCCAATCTCGTCAATCCGTTCTCTGGGGATAGCAATCGCATAGAACGGTAATCCTTCATCAATTTTCACGTTGTCTGTAGGCCGCTCAGGTAAAAACACACGCAGAGCAGCTTCACGCGTATTCACGCCTTCCGTAAATTGAAACTGGCTCAACCTGTTGTCTGTCGCAGGATCAAGGAAATACCGGTTGATTTCAGACGGCAGGTTCACGGCCTCCAGCTTAAACGTATTCACGGCGCTACTGAACAACTCAAGAGACATCCTATAGTCCGTATTGCCACTCAATTCCACCTCCTGGGAGAACTGTTCAGGTTCTACAGAAGCTATGTTTTCACTATCGTCCTTCTGCAAATAGATCTTGCGGCTTTGCTGAGAACCATTGCCATAGATAAGGCTTACGGTTACCGCGTCCATGTCCTGCAATAGTTCAAAATTGAGCGTTGCAGGGCTTCCAAAAACGAGTTGATCTAGTTTGCGCTCATAGGGCTGACTGATAATTGCATTTTCATCGTTCAGGAGAGAGATGTAGATGTTATTTACAATATCGGGTTTCAGCAATTGAAACAGAGAGTCCTCGATGCCAATGAGCTTTTCATATTCTCCACTCCCCCGCGAGGCATTTTGTAATGTTATGCGAACTCCTTTCCGCCCATTCTCCCTCTGGTATTTTACAGCACGAGATACTACGATATATTGCTGCTCAAAAATTACAGCCAGCAAAGACTGCTGGAAGTTCACTTCCGCTTCAGAGTAATTTCTGAAGGCACGGTCCAATTCAGCTTCTGATATAAGTTGCTTATCAAACAAGCCTTGCTGCCGTTCGTACTCATCTCGCTGGGTATCGTAGGCTTCTTTTGCTCTTCGCAAACCCAGCAGTGGATACGTATCATCACGCTGGTTAAAAAAGGTGCCACTTTGCGCCTGTACAAAAACAGGAGTGACAACGGGAAGAAACATCACTGCACAAAAGGCAATGATCATTATATTTGAGGGTACGTTGTAGCGGAGGATAAATTTCATGTTTGGTAGGTTAGCCTGCTGCACAAAAAAGGTGTACGTCACCAGCTATAATATCCCAATCCGTTGGATCACGATAGTTAACAGGGTGAAAAACGTTTGTAAAAATTGTTAACTGAAAGCATTTATTAAAAAGAGCATCAATAGCCCATGCCTTTCCGCCTTCCTACCCGCGTTCACTTTGGTTCTAAAACCCTGGATCAGCTTGCACCAATCCTTGAATCCTATGGGCACCAGCGCATCCTGTTAGTCACAGACGCGGGCTTACAGTCCACAAAGTGGCCAGGCTATGTGACTGCAAAACTAAAGGACCACTTGTTTGAGGTTACTGTCGTCGATTCTATCGAACCCAACCCACGGCATTCAACCATTGATGAAACCGCAAACCTGGCTCGGCATGCGGATATTGAACTCGTAGTAGGCCTGGGTGGTGGTAGTGTACTTGATGCTGGCAAAGCCATTGCAATGCTGCTCAACAATGAAGGGTCAATCCTCAGCTATGAGGGTAAGAACAGATTTTTCAACGGTTCGGCGCCCTTTATCGCTATTCCATCCACTTGCGGTACAGGGTCGGAGGTAACCTGGGTATCCGTTATCACGAACCCCGACGAGGAAAGAAAGCTGAGTATCAAAGGGGATGCTATGTTTCCAAATGAAGCTATAGTGGACCCAGATATTCTCAAGACTCTGCCGGCATCTCTTATAGCCTACACGGGAATGGATGCCTATACCCACGCAATTGAGGCCTACACGTGTAATTGCGGCAATCCCTTTTCAGATGCATTAGCAGAAAAAGCCATTTCGTTATTGGACAACTACCTGGTCAGGGCCTTTTTAAACATCGAAGATACAGAGGCACGGAGGGAAGTTATGCGGGCTGCAACTGTTGCTGGCATGGCCTTTGGAAATGCCGACGTTGCAGGTGTTCATTGTTTATCTGAAAGCATTGGAGGGGTGTATGATATTCCTCACGGACTTGCCAATTCCATCTTATTGCACCCTGTTTTATCCTCCCACCAATCGATCATCAACCATAAGCTTTCCACGTTGTATACCATCCTGTATCCACAGAAAGCACAATCTCTAGGCACAGAGCATGCCAGCCAGGCCATGCTTGAATCCATTCTATTTTTAACCAGCCAGTTGGACATCCCCCCCTTCTCCGCTCTATCTATACCCGTAGACGATTATCCCCGAATTGCCTCTTTATCTGCTACGAACAATTCAAACGGCTCAAATCCACGAACGATGCACAAGTCGGATTACCTGGCGATATTGCAATCGCTTTGAAGTGCACCCTGCACTCATTTCCAAGTTGCCATTTGTGCGCCCACGGATTCTTGCCATTGTTTTAACGCAGTACGCAGCGAATCCGTCCTTTCAGGGTATTGGTCTGCGAGGTTGGTTCTCTCGCCGGGGTCCTGGCCCAGATGATAGAGTTCTGCACGCTTTTCCTCGTAGAACTCGATGAGTTTCCAGTCACCTGATCGTATTGCTGCCCCTGGGGTCCACATACTACCGTGATAATGCGGGAAGTGCCAGTGCAATGCCTCTCGCCCCAGAGTAGAAGCCCCTTCAAGGACCGGCACCAGGCTCATACCATCGATTGCTTGCTGTCCATCCTTTTCACCAACTGCAATATCCAGGATCGTGGGATACAAATCGCTACTGATCACTGGTACGTCATTTACCTCTCCAGCCCTCATCCTTCCTGGTGCTGAGATAATCAAAGGCACACGAATCCCACCTTCGTAGCACCACCCTTTCCCTGCCCGCAAGGCTCCATTAGAAGTAGGTGCTGTTCTATTGGGCCCAAGTGTCGACAGCCCCCCATTGTCCGACGTAAAAACAACTACGGTATCCTCATCGAGCCCCAGTTGTTCAAGAGTGCGCCACAAACGGCCAAAGTTTTCATCCATGGCCGTTACCATAGAGGCATATGCGGGGTCATCCTGGCGCAGTTTGGTCCGCCCCGCTCGCTCTTCTTCAAAAATGGACTCTTCGGCGTTTAGCTGGCTTGCTTTCTGTTCGTATTTCTCAATATGCCTCGGACTTGCCTGAATCGGAGTATGCACCGTGTAATAACTTATGTTCAGAAAGAACGGAGCATCTTGATTCTCTTCGATGAATTGAATGGCCTCTGAAGTCAGCCGATCGGGTAAGTATTCGCCTTCTGGGCCGTCACCCAGGCGGGGATTATTATATGGACTGAAATACCCACCCGGTGGGCTCCCCCTGTGATGCCCACCCAGGTTTACATCAAACCCCTGGTCTTCAGGAAAATACCCTTCGTCCCCGAGGTGCCATTTTCCAGCAAAATAAGTCTTGTAGTCATGACGTTTAAGTGCCTCAGCGAGGGTTATATATTCAAGGCCCAACTCATGATTATCCTGCGGCCCAACCATGAGCCGATCCTGGGGGTCTTGCCCGGGAATCCAATCTGTAATCTGTAAACGAGCGGGATGCTGGCCAGTCATAATGGCTGCACGAGTCGGTGAACACACGGGGCTGGCAGCGTAGGCGTGGCGAAACAATACGGCTTGCCTGGCAAACCGATCAATTTCTGGCGTCTCATAGAACGTGCTCCCATAACAACCCAGATCCGCCCACCCAAGGTCGTCCACTACCACCAGGACCACATTGGGATTGCGGGTAGAACTACACCTGGTCAACAAAACGGGCAGGGTTAAGGCAGGGGCAAGAGTGGAAATAAAAGTACGTCGATTCATAACTAAGTCGGATCAAATGAATGTAGTCCATCTACTCCAAACCCACAAAAAACCACCGTCAATTCCACCTACATGGTTCGGAGCCAGAACACATTTGCTATAATTCACCTACACAGTATAATAAGACTCCCCCCTACATAGTCCCCCATTCACATCTCTCTTTACCACTTATTCTTTTCTTTGACCCATGTCTGGATTATGTATAGCTCTGGCCGTGCTGTGCGTGGTATTGGCCGCATCTCTCGGATCTACAGCATCCCAAATTCGCAAAGACCGTAAACGATTTAACTCGCTTAACCGGCAGTATCATGCTATTTATCAACGATTCAAAAATATCATTGACGTTGAAGAAGCACATGCTCACCTCTCCAAACTATTTAATATGGAACGAGCACGTGCAAAGGCTACGATGCTGGACCTCAAGCACAATCATGATCAGATGCTCAAAACACATGAGCAAAACAAAAAAAAGCTAAAAGAAGAGACAAACCGAATTGTCCATGCCATCAACTCACTCCAAGAGGAGTTGGATCAGCTTACAGAAAAGAGGCTTCTCCAGGAATTCAGCTTCTATAAACCGCGATACGATTTTGAAAACGCGGAAGGGTATAGGAGAAAGCTTGACGAAATTAGAAACGCCCAACAATCCTTGCTGATCAAACATAGAGCAGCCGTATGTTATTCCGAAATGACAGGCGTGGTTAACAGCAAAGAAGGAAAGAAGCTCGCTAAAGACACCATGAAGCTTGTCCTAAGAGCCTTTAACGCAGAGTGCGATGCGGCGGTATCCAGGGTATCTGCCAAGAATGTAGATATCATGGAAAAGAGAATAAACAAAGCGTTTGAATCGATTAATTTGCTGGCGCGCTTTAAGCACATCGAGATTTCTCACGAGTATCTTCGATTAAAACTTAATGAGCTCTATTTGACGCATGAGTTTCACAGTAAACTGGAAGAAGAGAAAGAAGAACAGCGGAAAATTCGCGAACACATGCTCGAGACAGAGAACATCCAAAAAGAACTAAAGGAAGCAGCTACAGCAGCTGCAGTTGAAGAAGAAAAGCTTACGAGTTTATTGGAAGAGGCGCATCGAGTAGCTGAGGATGCGAGCGATGAAGAACTGGCTCCCCTCCTGGAAGAAATTGAACGAATTCAAGTGCGGCTCAATGAGGCGCAAATCAATGCAAAAAGGACCGCCTCTCACTTACAACAAGTCACCGCAGGGTATGTCTACATTCTATCAAACCTGGGGTCTTTTGGAGAGCATATTTATAAGATTGGTATGACCCGCCGCCTGGACCCTATGGCCTATATCAAACAACTAGGCGATAATGCCGCCCCTTTCCAATTTGACATACACGCCCTGATTTATTCAGACAATGCCGAGCTGCTGGTAAAAGAATTACATAAAGAGTTAGCGCATAATCGGGTCAATCACATCAACAGCAACACAGAATTCTACCAGATCAGCATCGAAGAAATAGAGCGAATACTGCATGAGTATGACGCCGACATTGAAATTACACACCGTGCCGCAGCAGAAGAGTATCGTCGATCACTTACGATGTGTCCAGAGAACCACACGAAGGACCGGCCAGCCACTCCAATACGGGCTGAATCCCCTGATATGTTTCTGGCTCTATCTCAGAACTAAGACAAGGACTAATACCTTTCAACAATTTCGATAAGTGCCTCAACGGCTTCGTCGGTTCCGATGTCCCCCAGCATGTATATGGCCCCTTTGCGGACTTCGCGGCTTTGATGGGTATTTGCGATCTCAATGAGGCGGGGTAATGCATCTTCGGCATCAAATTGAGCCAACGCATATACGGCATGTTTTTGTACTTCTTCTTCAGCTTCATCGTAGATGGTTTCTTCAAGTACATCCAATGCTTTTCGAGATGCTTTCTGGCCCAATCCATAAATAGCTTTTTTACGTACTTCCTCATTTTTCTCGTTTCTCGCGAGATCGATCAACAGCTCTTGTGCAGCCTCGATAGACATCTGAGAAATAGCATAGACAGCGTGTTCCTTCACATCTTCTGACTGATCCGTACGGATCACTTTTTTTAATGTAGCGAGAGCGGTTTCTGTATGTTGTTGCCCCATTACAAAAGCCGCCCGCTCACGTACATCAGAAGGGAGCTTGCTGGTCAGTATCTCTCTTGCAAACTGTTCTACTTCAGCATATTGTCCGTGTAGTCCCAGGACGGTGACCAGATCTTCCTTCGTGTCAGTATGCCTGGTAGCGTCGTACACCGTTCTCAGCATCGCTACGCCGTCAAGGGGGTTTTCATGATCCAACCAATACAAGGGAATTCCCTGAAGGTCAAATTCCAAAGACATGTTGCTTGCAAAAACGTCCACGGGGTTGCCTCTATGGTAGTTTACAAGAACGGCTATTTCTTTCAATACCAGTTCCTGAGCGCCCCCGTCCCCTCTCCCCTCGAAGTGTATTGTACCTCGTCCATTAAAATGCCTCCCTAGATTAAACTCCTCCAGGCTGCCATCCCCTTTTTCAGGCTCGCCGATGAGGGCATACAATGACTTCGACGTCTCCGTATGAGAAGTATTAAACATCCCATAATAGGATCGTGGATGCATTAACTTGCTGATACGATATCCAATCCAGTATGAATCGCCGCCCCCCTTATCCATCGCCCATTCCCACTTGGCTGCGAGCGACTCTATTGATTCTGGATGTGTAACAACGGATTGCCCGTGGAGAGGCAGGGCAAATAAAAAGGTAAGTAGTGTTATTCGGATCATCGTGCTACTCCGCTGTGGCCAATAGAATACGAATGAGCGCTGCGCGTGCTTCTTCAGAGCCAAACCCTTCGATCGCATGTACGGCCGCTTTTCGCACTTCAAGGCAATGTGCATGGATTGCTATCGTTTCGAGAGACGGAATGGCTCTGGATGCATCTCCATTTCCCAGCGCGTATGCAGCCTCCTTCCCCATCTCACACTCTTGCATCCCATTGGGTAATGTGCCGAACCCTGGTCGTTCTTTGAGCAGCATGCTCAGATCGTGATGCCCCCCTTCCATGCGCTCGTGCCAGGTATTCATCTGGCCGTGATGAACCAGCATCATCTCTTGTGGACTGTGTACTTGTTCTTGCACCCAGCAGACCGCTTTCCAGGAAGGGATCCAGTGGCAAAATTGCATGCTGAGAAGAACGGTCATAATACCTATAGCGAGGGCAAGAAAGGCGGTAGCAATAATCCCCTTTTTCATAGCTAGTTGAGAGGTTTTTAGGTGGAAGAGTTAGTTCTGTTCAAGGATTTGAATCAAAGCAGCCTGGGCTTCGTCAGTACCAATATTCCCCAACGCATTAATAGCTGCTTTTCGGACATTGAGGTCCTTGTCATTTTTTGCCACTTCGAGAAGAAAGAGCACCGTTTCATTATCGTCAGAATTACCCATTGCATACACGGCAGCCTTTCTTAACTCTGTACTTGACTCGCCCTCAAGCACACTCATCAACACGGGCAAGTTATCTGAAAGCTGATACAGGGCAGCTTTTTTCACTTCGTCGCGGTTTGATTTCCTCAAAAGAATGATCAACTGCTCCTCGCCATTATCAAGATTTGACAGTGCATATACTGCATTTTTTGCGAGGCCGACATCGTCATGGTTGAGTACAACATCCAGGAGGAATGCATTTACCTGAGGATCATCTAAATTTCCCAGGGCATAAAGTGCCGCTTTACGTACTTCTTCAGAAGAGGCCGACTTGAATATCGCAGATAACTCATCAAAGGAATCATCTTGATTGGAAATGGCATAGACAGCAGCTTTCTGCAATTCACTATTGGCATTATCCATTGCTACCTCTAAGAGGATGGCTAAAGAGGCGGAGTCATCCATGTTACCCAGCGAGTGCAGGGCAGCCTTTCTTACGTCGGTATGCGCCCCACTCTGAAGGATGGTATGCAATGCGTCCACCGCGGTACGGTTATCGGAATTACTGATCGCATACGTCGCTGCTTTTCCTAATTCTTTCTTTTCTGACGTAAGTGCGACCTCACGCAGGAACACAAGGATATCTGCAGTTTCAGAGTTACCAAGGGAATACAGTGCAGCTTTTTGCACTTCCACATCGCCATTGCTGGTAACGACTTTTTTAAGAACGTCTCGGGCTACCTGTTCGTCTCTATTCCCGAGCGCGTTCACCGCATTTTTTCTAATCCTCGTTGGCGCGTCTGACATCGCGATGTCAGAAAGCAGTGGAACAACCTCAGGAGAATCAAAATTACCCAGTATGTAGACAATTTTTCCCCGGAGCCGCTCACTACTGGATCGCTCGTAGAGTCCTACAATAGTCCGTAGCGCTTTCTCATCGCCGATATTTTGCAATGCATAGAGGGCTGACAAGGCCACTTCTTCATCATCGCTTTGTTGCATTGACTCAACAGCGATGGCATATTCCGGATTGCCATCTTTTGCCAGAATTTGTGCGACGCGAATCATTCCTGATTTCGTGTCATCAACCCACGCGCTTCTTGAAAACATCTTTGGAAAACCAGAATAGCATTCATAGGCATCCTCCAGATAATCCCCGCCCCTCTTTTCGTTTGCAAAACATTGCCAATACCGTACGTCGTCACTCCAGGGACTTCGATTGAATTCT
>JAHQVL010000345.1 GCA_019634345.1 Rhodothermaceae bacterium | reverse complement strand
GCCCGGCTTGTGAAGCTGGACCATGTGGATGTACTTAATGTAACTCAGGTGCTGGACCAATATGGATGAGTATGGCTCATCTTACTTTGCTTTACTATCTCCAATCAGATCAATGGCTGGGTCCATTGTTAAATCAGCAACGTCAAACGTGTCGAATGCGAAATCAGACACAACGAGCCGGTGCAAGTATTTCTGTTCTTTCTTGTTAGGGGAATTCAAATAGACACTTTGCTTAAATGGTATCATGATCCCGTCTATCTCGCGAAAATCCTCAAAGTAGATTGAACCGTAAAAAGACTTCCAGCCTGGGGCCCGAAAATAGTTTTCTCGAACGGTATACTCGGAGTACTCCACCATGCCCGTCTCCTTATCGAGCCATAGCCGATACTGGTCGTGCTCCATATGAGGCTCTGTCGACTCCCACGTAGCGAATACGACATCGTATACTTTTCCTTTATGCTCTTTTTCTCCTGCATAGGTCACAATCGGGGCCCGTTTTAATCGATCCGTTAACTCAAAGAAATAGTGGTAGGCGGATAACCCGAATCGAATGCGCTCGTTGGCTTTTTCTTTGAACTCTACATCCCCTCCTGCTTGTATCTCATAATAATTCCAACTCTGCAATCCAGCAATTAATCCTTCTTCTTTGCCGTTTAAAAATTCAACCTGGCTGTCAAACGACGCAACAGCGTACTTTAGATGCAATGCGGATCTGGCTTCGGGCCATACCTTCCCCATTCTCCCCATAAGCCCTCTCCACTCATCTTCAGCTGTCACTGAATACGTACTGTGCTCATGCAGCTTGTCCATCCCTTGTGCTTTCCAGGCTGCCTCAAGCAACGCCTGTCCTTTCTGTGTAGCCTCTGCTGTCAAGCCAGTCTCTTTCATATCTACGGTTTGTAAATCGACCATCTTGCAGCCAGATAACAGGGTCACTGCAAATAATCCTAGAACGAAATAGGTTTTCATAGTAATCAATGAGTTAGTACGTATGATCATGGCTTCAACTAGACAGACTGGTCTGTTTCAGTAAAGGCAAAAAAAATTTAGAGGGCAATCATCTCAAGCATTGTATCTACAATTTGCTTCATGGGAGCGGTTGATCGCTGTGCTTTAACACGTCCATATGCCCCATTAAAGGATGTATGCAGTATACTGGCTAGATGATGCGCTGAATGGGCTGTTGAAATCTCCCCTCTTTGCTGCCCTTCCTCAATGCACGCAGCGACCAGGTTAACCCAGTGTTCAAAATGGTCATCGAGCACCTTGGCTACGGCTTCGTTTTTTCCTGCTACCTCAAACGAGAGATTGTACACGAGGCACCCTTTCTGGCAATTCTCTGCTTCAGCGATCTCCATCAGGGCCCCATATAAACTTCGAAGGCGCTCAAGAGGCGGTTGTGTTGTATTGGTTGTGTGCCGCTCAATGAACCCATCCGTATAGGCGCTGTAATAGGCCACCGTTTGAAGCAAAAAGTCCTCTTTGGTTGAGAAATAATTATAGAAGACCCCTTTCGAGATCTCGCAGCTTTTCAGAATTTCGTTCACCCCAGTATCATGGTACCCCCGCTCTCTAAAAAGCGCCTGTCCTTTCGCTATAATTGTTTCTCTATCGTGCTTCTGGTTCATCAAACAGACCGATCAGTCTAGTTGGTTTTGAGGTAGATACGGTTAGAGATTTAATTGGTTTCAATTTACCCGCTACATCAGCACTACCTTCCCTACCTCGATATAATTGCAAATACAATCCTCGGTAACAAATATATGTGGAATGCAGAGACAGGTACAAAAACGAGTAAACACATAAGTAATGCTTGAAGGACTGCGGTATACTTAGATGAATGTACACTGTAGCTTTGGCTTATTATCGACTACAAATGAGAGGAGATGAAGGGGGAATGCGTTGTGTTTGAGCCGCTGTCTAGCCCCTTCTGCTTATTTCGGGGCAATTAAAATCCAGTTAGTTTAAGCTGTATTTGTGTAATTATACAGAAGTGGAATCTAAAGATAGAGACTCCTAATCCAGCCTACCCGCCTGCGGTACGCTTTTCACTTACTTGATACACCTGAGACATACCCGATTGTACCCCAACTTCAATCTATAAGTAATCACTTACAATTTCTTTTTGTAGTAAGCGCGGGCGGATATAATTCATAAACTAGTATTTGGAAATTTCTCCGGGGTCCTCCCTCCCGTCAGACCCATAAAACCCCTACCCTCTACTACAATGGTTATCACGAATTCGAGTACTCTCAATAACAGGTACGCTATACAGAGCGTGCTTGGAGAAGTAGGCCCTTTTGACGTAAGCTATCTTGCCTGGGATCTTCAAGATGAATGCGAGATCGTTTTAAGGGAGTATTATCCGCTTCAATTTTCAAAGCGGGCCAGCGATGGCCTGACGCTTGAAGTCAACGACCCGAAGAATTTCGAGTATGGGCTTGGTGCATACACAGCCGAGGCGCATCGGCTGATCGATATCTCGCACCCTAATGTGATCAACTATCAGACAAACTTTAAAGAAAACGGGACGATATACTCGGTTTCGTCCTTCACAGCCGGCGCTTCTGCATATGGGCATATGACCCAGCAAGGTGGGGCACTTGGAGAGGAGGAAGCGCTTGCCATCATGGGCAGCATTTTAGAGGGGTTGCAAGCCTGCCACAACAATAATCTCTTCCACGGAGGTGTTTGGCCCAAATCTATTCATCTCACCCCAGAAGGAAAACCCATTTTAATGGGATTCAGCCAGGCTCGATTCCAAATCGCCAAACATTGTGAAAAGTTTGATCAAGTCCATTTGCCTGGATTTACAGCTCCTGAACAAGCCTATAAAGAAGTAGAGCCCGGGCCCTGGTGGGATGTATTTGGCGTTGCTGCAACCCTGTTTTACATGCTTTCTGGGTATCAACTGAATTACCAGCGAGAGCAATGTACCGAAGAAGATATTCAGTCTGCTCTGCATCGTGAAACGTCTATCTCTGCAGATCTCAGGCCCGTATTAGAAAAGGCATTGGCCTTCAATTACAAAAACCGGTTTGAGACCTTAGAAGGATTTCAGCTGGCATTGGAGGAAGCAACCGCGCACAAGACCCTTCTTTCAATGCATACAAACGGGCATCATACCAATGGACAGAGCTATGCGACAAGTGTGTCGGCCTTGCCGGGGTCAACAGTAAGCCAGGTTGCCATGGACGACGATATTATCGATGTCCGTGAGGTTCGTTCACTCCCTCCCGAAAAGGAACCGGTTAAAGAACCGGTTAAAGAACCGGTTGAAGAACCTGTACAATCTGCCCCTGCTGAAGCAAAACCACAGATGGAAAAAGAAAGCCAACCTATTGGCCAACTCGTAGATACACCCCAGGAAGAAAACACCAATACCAGTATTGTCCAGCAAGAGCAGAAGCGATCGCCCATGCTTCTCGAACAACCAAAAGCGGCTCCTGCTTCAGAACCAAAGGCTCCGCCAGAGAAGTCGGATAAAGAAGTGGCCCAGTTGCTATCAAAAATGGTAAAGTGGCAGCAAACACTGATCGCCTTTATCCTGGGTTTTGTTTTTCTCGTATTGATCGGGACCCTGGCACTGTTTGCAGGTCCGCAGTTGATGAATATGCTGAAGAGCGGCACAAGTGGTCCAGATCCTGACTTACAAGCTGCTGCCCTCGCATCCGCCTCTGCAGCTCCTCTTGAGACGGTCGACAGCACAGGAGCAACCATTACACAAACGGATATCGATTCTCTATATGCATCCATTCGTGCGCAGTTGGAAGAAGAGCTTAGCAGTAGCTTGATTGCCCAGTCTCAAGCAAATGCTCGATCCAATCAGTCACAATCCTCCGCTCAACGAGAGCCTAGTTCAATTCCTGTTCCACGAGATCCGGAACCAGAGGAGGACCCATCATCTAGCGCAGAGGATGCATCTGAAGAGGAAGACGAGGCATCTACATCGGAGGATAATGAAAACCTGGAAAGCCTTTCCTCTTCAGATGAGATCGCAGAAGACCTCGAAGACGAGGCACCAGATAGTTCTACCGTTGAGTCCGACGATCCGCTGTCAGCGGAGTTGGATGAAGAGCGCGTCAATGAATTGCTTAAACTGCGGGAATTCCAGATGTACCGCACGATGGGAGACAGCCTTTATGCCCAAGGTTTTGATGATCTCGCGCTACAGTGGTACCAGTCAGCTTTACAGCAAGATCCTTCTGATACCTATGTAGAAGAGCAAATTAGACGCATCGAAGAAGCCCGATCAGAGATCACCGCAGCCGAAGCCGAAGCCGATTCTCTTTCTCAGTTGAGACAAAATAAAACAGACGAAAATGGCATCTTCTTCGCCCCTGATGCTCCTGCCATGATGATTGATGAGGCCCGTGTACACTCCAATGTTCGGTACCCGAGGGGCTGCTTAAGTCAAACCAGTGGGGGCCGCGTAATAGCTCGCGCTATAGTTGATGAAGGCGGTAACCCGACGAACTTGATGATAGCAAAAAGCCTGCACTCAGCCTGTGACAAAGAAGTCCTTCGCGTGTTAAGCGAGGCTGAATTCGAGCCGGCTATCTTTAACGGGCAACCTGTCAAGGCCTGGTATGCATTCTCCGTCGTGTTTAGAGAGCAGTAGGCTTATACACAGGTTACATTTTGTCTTCCAGGGCAGAGAGAAACGCTTCTTTCTGCCCTTGTTTTATCCGGATAAAAATCTCTTGAATCCCTTTGGACGTCTGGATTACCCCTTTAAAGCCCGCTTCCTCTTCTCGTTGAATCTTAAAGTCCCCCTCAGAGGCATTCCGTCCGATCGACTTCCCACCTATCGAGAACCCAATTATAACCGCCTCCACCCCATCTAAGGCTTCCAACATATCAATCGTTCGCCTCGCTTTTCTGGTCGTGCTAGTATGCGCACCCCGTTTAGATTTTCGGGCCATGGGATAACTCAGTTTCGTGTTTCGCGTTTCGTGTTCAGGGTTAGCTGAAAAAATATTCCCTATTGGTTTCAGGCTCCGAATTATTTAGACTATGGTCTTAAGCATATAACCCGAAACCCGAAACGCGAAACCAACCAAATAAATCTATAAGGAATTATTTGGTTGCATTTATGCATGCCAAACAACACATAGCCTCTCTCCTCTCCGTTCTTGGAGCCCTTGTATTTCTTGGAGCCCTTGTATTTACTGTACAATCAGTAGCAGCGCAGAATGGTACAACATGGATGCCTACGTTTGGTCCACCAGGTGGCACTGTTTATTCCTTTGCGACACTCAGCGAGAATACGATATTTGCTGGTACTAACCAAGGCGTCTACCTCTCATTAGATAATGGCGCTACCTGGTTACAACGCAGTGAGGGATATATACCTGAAGCGGTGATGGCTCTGATGGTTACCCAGACTGGGGCGGTTTTCGCGGGTACTGGAGAAGGATTGTACAGATCGACCGATACGGGATTAACCTGGTCTAAACTAGACACTGGATTAGATTCTCCTTCCTTTTCAGCCTTCACACACGGAGGTGACAGCCTCTTTGCTGGGGGGCCCCAAGGGGTCATATGGTCCATGAATAACGGCGACTCCTGGGAGTCCCTTCCTGAGGGTCTAAGAGACCTTCGTATCAGAGCGCTTGCCTATACACAAGAGGGGGACGTACTGGCTGGAACGGAGGAGGGCATCTTCCAGCTAGTCCAGCTCTCAAGCGAATGGACAGAAGCCAGCATCGGGTTAAATCGCACCACTGATCGCGTTATCAATACGATCCGCAAATATGACGCACGGCGATTACTGGTGGGCACAGCGAGTGGCGTCTTTTTTTCAGATGCTGATTCCATTGGATGGAGCCCAACCATTGGTGAATTTAATGGTGACTTGACGGCAACCATCATCGATCTCACCATCGACCAGACAGGGCACATTTTCGCGGCAACACCCCAAGTAGTTTACAGATCAAACGATGAAGGCATCAATTGGGAATCTATTACCAGAGGATTACCGGCTATTGAATCTTCCATCCAGGCTTTAAACGCTCTGCACCTCAACAGCACTAATGAAGTACTGGCAGGATCAGCCTACTACGGGGTTCAAAAGTACGCTTCCTCCATTGAGCAATGGCAACCCAGTACAAAAGGACTCGCTACCCTAAACGTATCCTCGATGCTATTGAATACCTTGGGCGACCTATTGGCAGGAACCCAAGTTGGATTGTTCACTTCCTCCGACCAGGGTGCTACGTGGAATCAATTTATCGTTCTGGAAGATGCATCCGGCTTCGATTTGCTGCATCAAGATCAACAAGGGCGGCTCTTTGCAAACGGACCGACCCTCTCTATTTCGGTAAATAACGGTGATACGTGGACACCAATCCGTCCAGACAGAGCAGATGCCTTCGTGGTTATGCAGGACAACTCCTTTATTGCAACTACAGGGCAATCAAACAGCGTGTTACGCTCAACATCTGACGGAGAGACCTGGATGGAAGTTGGAACGATCCCGTCTCAAACCGCTCCTTTCAATGCCTACGAGTTATTGGAAGACCATGAAGGCAGAGTACTGG
The DNA here is from genome assembly GCA_019634345.1 of Rhodothermaceae bacterium. Taxonomy (GTDB): domain Bacteria; phylum Bacteroidota; class Rhodothermia; order Rhodothermales; family JAHQVL01; genus JAHQVL01. The sequence continues at coordinate 283 of JAHQVL010000345.1, read as the reverse complement.
CTGGGACGGCAGACGGTTTATTCAGATCTACCGACATGGGAGCCACCTGGGAGCAACTCTCCCTTGAGGGCCGCTCCGATATAGGACGTACCCTGGCGAAAGATTTGACAGGTCGCATTTATGCCGGGGGAAACGAAGGCCTGTATCGATCCGATGAGCGTGGGGATAATTTTGTGCTTATTCTGGAGGTAGATTCTGGAGTAGAAAAAGTGTTGGTCCAGGACGACAGGAAATACCTTATTTTAACTAAGAACGAAGGGATTCTGCGATCAGTTGATGAAGG